>JBJTVI010000355.1:0-7005 GCA_046081145.1 Rubrivivax sp. | reverse complement strand
TGTTCCACATCACGGGCTTCATGTACGGGGTGCTGGCGCCGGCGTTCAGCGGCAGCACGGTGGTGATCCTGCCGCGCTGGGACCGGGAACTGGCCGGGCGCATCATCTCGCGCCACCGCGTGACGCACTGGACCTGCATCCCGACGATGATCATCGATCTCTTCGGCAGCCCGAACTGGCGCAGCTTCGATCTCTCGAGCCTGCGCTACCTCTCCGGTGGTGGCGCGGCCATGCCGCAGGCCGTGGCCGAGCGGCTGCAGCAGGAGTTCGGCCTGACCTTCGCCGAAGGCTACGGCCTGACCGAGACGGCCGCACCCAGCCACGCCAACCCGCCCGAGCGCGCCAAGCTGCAGTGCCTGGGCATGCCGATCTTCGGCGTGGATTCACGCGTGATCGACCCCGAGACGCTGAAGGAGCTGCCGCCCGGCGAGACGGGCGAGATCGTCACCCGCGGGCACATGGTGTTCCAGGGCTACTGGGGGCACCCGGAGGCGACGGCTGCGGCCTTCATCGAGCTCGACGGGCAGCGCTTCTTTCGTACGGGCGACCTGGGGCGGATGGACGAGGAGGGCTACTTCTTCATCACCGACCGCCTCAAGCGCATGATCAACGCGAGTGGCTACAAGGTCTGGCCCAGCGAGGTCGAGCTGCTGCTCTTCAAGTGCCCGCTGGTGCAGGAAGCCTGCGTCATCGCCGCGCCCGACGGCTACCGCGGCGAGACGGTGAAGGCGGTGGTGGTGCTGCGCGCCGAGGCTCGCGGCACGGCGCGGCCCGAGGACGTGGTCGAGTGGGCGCGCGCGCACATGGCGGCCTACAAGGTGCCGCGCCTGGTGGAGTTCGTCGAGGCGCTGCCCAAGAGCGGCTCTGGCAAGGTGATGTGGCGGCTGCTGCAGGAGCAGGAGGCGGCGCGTGCGCGGTAGCGACGAGGGAGCGCTGCGCGCGGCGGGGGCGGGCGTCGGGAGAGTCGCTGCAGCCGCCGCAGGGGTGGCGAGCGTCGGCTTGGAGGCTGGGGTGGGCTCAGGCGGCGCAGCCGGGTGGATGGGGGCCCGAGCGTGGATGCTCGCGGCTGCACTCATACTGGCGGGATGCACCGCGCCGCCCCGGACCCCGGCCGATGCGAAGCCTGAGGGCGCAGCGGGCACGGCCGCTTCGGCGTCGGCTGCACCGCGTTCCTCGCGCCAGGAGAGCGTCATCGTGCTCGGCGGTGAGCGTCTGCTGGCCGAGTGGCATCTGCCGCCGGCCGGAGCCCGCCCTCCGCGTGGCCTCGTCACGCTGCAGCACGGCTTCATGCGCCAGTGCCACCACCTGCGCGGCACGGCAGCGGCGCTGGCGGGTGCGGGGCTTGCCACGCTGTGCCTGAACACCTCGGTGGCCGGTGGCAACCCGGCGCTGGCCCGTGACCTGGCCGATGCCCTGGCGGGCGGGCAGCTCACCCTGCCGGGCGGAGACGAACTGCCTTCCCGCATCGTGGTCGCCGGCTTCTCGGCCGGTGCGCACTTTGCCGTGGTGTTGGGTGCACGCCTGACCGAGGTGGCCAGCCCACGGCTGGCTGGCGCGGTGCTGCTCGACCCCGTGGCTGGCCGCGCCTTCGAGCCGGCGCTCGAGCAGATCTCGGCGCGCGGGGAGCGGCCGGTGCTCGCCCTGGCCGCAAAGCCCGACGGCTGCAACGCCCGCCACAACGCGCACCCGGCGCTGCGCCGAATGGCCGAGGCGGCGCGGGCGGCCGGGCGCGAGGGCTTTGCCGGCGTGGTCTTCGGCCCGCGGTCCACGCACATGGATGCCGAAGGCGAGGACACCGACTGGCTCGCCTTCATGGCCTGCGGGCGGCTTTGGCCCGATGCGTCGGTCGTGGCAACACTGCGGGAGCTGGCCTCCGGGTGGGCCGTCGATCTGGTGGAGTCGCGCCGCAACGGCCCGGCGTGGCCCGGTGGGGCTATGCTGGAGGGCTGGCTCGGCGCCGGGCAGCTTCAGCTGCTGCGCTGACCCCCACGCCATGCCCCTGATCGTCTTTTCGCACGCCAACAGCTTCCCGGCCTCCACCTACGGCGTGCTCTTTCGCTCGTTGCGGGCACGCGGGCTCACCGTGAAGGCGCCCGAGTGCTTCGGGCACGACCCGCGCTACCCGGTGACGAGCAACTGGCGCCACCTCGTGCAGCAACTGGCGGACTTCGCCGCGCCCCACGCGGCCGCGCACGAAGGGCCGCTCGTCCTCGCCGGCCACTCGCTGGGCGGCTTCCTGAGCGTGATGTGCGCCGCGCGTCATCCCGAGATCGGCGGCCGGCCGGTGCAGGCCGTGCTGCTGCTGGATTCGCCGCTGCTGGGGGGCTGGCGCGCCCGCACCCTCGAGCTCATGAAGCTCACGCAGCTGGTGGGCTCGGTTTCTCCGGGTCGCATCAGCCGCAAGCGGCGGCAGCACTGGCCCGATGTGGACGCCGTGCGCGAGCACTTCCGCCACAAGCGCGCCTTCGCCCGGTGGCACCCCGCGGTGCTGGAGGACTACGTGCGGCACGGCACGCTCGAGGAGCCTGGCCCGGATGGACACAACCGGCGCGTGCTCGCCTTCGACCGCGAGGTCGAGACCGCGATCTACAACACGCTGCCGCACAACCTGGACCGGCTGCTCAGGCGCCACCCGTTGCGCTGCCCGGTGGGCTTCATCGGCGGCTCCCAATCGGCGGAGATGCGCCAGGTGGGCATGACCATGACGCAACGCGTGATGGGCACGCACGATCCCTCCCGGCTGCGCATCGTCGAGGGCAGCCACCTCTTTCCAATGGAGCGGCCGCAGGAGACAGCCGCCGAGATGGAGGCGATGGTGCGGCGGCTGCTGGCGCACTGAGCGCGACCCGAGCAGCCCCTGGCCGCAGACCCGGCAGGCTGCGGCCCAGGGCCTGTCGCTCAGCGCGTGGTGGCCCGTGCCGGTTCGACCGGAATCCGCGCGCGCCTGGCGCCCAGCTCCTGCCACAGGAAGGCGAACTCGAGGGCCAGCAGGTCGGCGCGCTGCGCGTTGTCGGCCGCGCCACCGTGCCCACCCTCCATGTTCTCGTAGTAGAGCGCCGGGTGCCCCTGCTCGAGCATGCGCGCGGCCATCTTGCGCGCGTGGCCCGGATGCACGCGGTCGTCGCGCGTGCTGGTGGTGAAGAGGACGCTCGGCAGCTTCGTGCCTGCACGCACGTTCTGGTAGGGGCTGTAGCGCGAGATGAAGGCCCAGTCATCGGGCTTGTCGGGGTCTCCGTACTCGGCCATCCAGCTCGCGCCGGCCAGCAGCTTGTGGTAGCGCTGCATGTCCAGCAGCGGCACCGAGCACACCACGGCACCGAAGAGCTCGGGGCGCTGGAGCATCACAGCGCCCACCAGCAACCCGCCGTTGCTGCCACCCTGGATGCCCAGGCGATGCGGGCTGGTGATGCGCCGGGCGATGAGGTCTTCGGCCACGGCGGCGAAGTCGTCATAGCTCTTTTGCCTGTTCTCGCGCAGGGCGGCCTGGTGCCACCCCGGCCCGTACTCGCCGCCCCCGCGGATGTTGGCCACCACCAGCACCCCGCCTCGGCCGTACCAGGCGGTGCCGAAGGCGGCCGAGTACCACGGCAGCTGCGGCACCCGAAAGCCCCCGTAGCCGTAGAGCAGCGTCGGGTTCTCGCCGTCGGCGGTGGCGCCTTTGGGCCAGACGACGAAGTAAGGCACGCGGGTGCCGTCCTTCGAGGTGGCAAAGCGCTGCTCCACGCGCATGCCCTCCGCATCGAAGAAGGCGGGCCGCGCCTTCAGCGGCTCGCGCGCATCGCTGCCCGTGCGGCCCAGCATCAGCGAGTCGGGCGTGAGGAAGTCGGCGTAGCTCAGGAAGTAGGCTTCCTGCAGGGGGTCCTCGGCCAGCAGCGGGTCGTGCAGCGGCGCCACCGACAGCGTGCCCGGGGAGGGGGTGCGCACCTCGCGCCGCGTCCAGCGGCCTTCTTGCAGGCGCTGCTCCTCGAGCTTGCCCGTCACGTCCTCGAGCACGGACAGCAGCACCGTGCTGCGCGTGGCCGACCAGCCGCGCAACGAGCGCGTGGGCGTGGGGCTGAAAAGCGCCGTCCACGTGAGCTTGTCGAGTGTCGCGTTGCGCGCGGCGGCCAGGTAGTCCGGTGCCGAGGTGGCCAGCAGCGTGCCGGCTGGCCAGGTGCGCCCGCCCACGGTCCAGGGGCTCTTGAGGTTGAGCAGCACCTGCGTGCGCCAGAACGACAGCTGCGCGTCGGCCGGCTTGGGCAGCGTCAGGCGGCGCTCGCTTTCCTGCAGCACCATCTCGCTGCGCCAGAAGTCCACCGAGCGGCCGAAGCCGCTGCGCTCGAAGCCGGGCGTGCGGTCCACCCAGGCCCAGGCCGACACATCACGGGCCTGACCCTCGAAGACGGTCTGCGCATCGGTCAGCGCCTGCCCGCGCTTCCAGCGCTTGATCACGCGCGGGTAGCCGGAGTCGGTCATCGAGCCGGGGCCGAAATCGGTGGCCACGAAGGCCGTGTCGGCATCGATCCAGGTGAAGGACGACTTGGCCTCGGGCAGCCGAAAGCCCTCGGCCACGAAGGCCTTGTCGACCACGTCGAACTCGCGCTGCACGCGGGCATCGGCTCCCCCGCGCGAGAGGCTGACCATGCAGCGCCGGTAGTCGGGCCCGAAGCAGTTCGCCCCACCCCAGACCCAGTTCTCGCCCTCCTTGCGCGCGAGCGCGTCCAGGTCCAGCACCGTCTCCCACTTCGGCTCGGGCCGGCGGTACTCCTCGAGCGAGGCGCGGCGCAGCAGGCCGCGCGGGTTCGTGGCGTCCTGCCAGAAGTTGTAGAACCACGCTCCGCGCCGCGCCACCGCGGGGATGCGGGCGCGCGAGTCCAGGATGGCCCGCAGGGCATCGCGCGTGGCGCCGAACTCCGGCCAGGCCTGCAGCCGCTCGCGCGTGACGGCGTTGCGCGCGCGTGCCCAGGCCAGCGCCCGCTCGCCCTGCACATCCTCCAGCCACAGCCAGGGGTCCTCGGCACCTCGTGCCACAGCCGGAGGCAGCGGGGCAGCTTGGGCGGAGGGGCTGGAGGCGGAGAGCACCGACGCACGCTCGGGGGCAGGCGCGGCGCCGGCTGCATCAGGCTGGGTCATGGCAAGGGAGGCGGTCAGGATGAGCAAAATGGCACGCATGCCCGGATCATAGGAGGCGCTCGTCGACCCGCCGGGCAGCACCCGCGGGGGGCGCGCGCCGGGCGCTGGCATCATCGGCCCTTTCATGCCGGGGCTCGCAGGAAGAGCCCGCCAGACAGAGGAAGGGAGATTTCACATGGACGCCCACGTTCAGACGGTCGCCAACCCGCTGCTCCAGCCCTGGGACACCCCCCACGGCCTGCCGCCCTTCGGGCGCCTGGAGCCCGCCCACTTCGCGCCGGCCTTCGAGGCGGCCATGCGCACCCATCGGGCCGAACTCCAGGCCATCGGCGCCCACCCGGCTGCGCCGGACTTCGACAACACGGTGGCCGCGATCGACCGCAGCGGCCGGCTGCTCGCACGCATCGAGCATGCCTTCCACGCCCTGGCCGCATCGGCTACCTCGCCCGAGATCCAGGCCGTGCAGCGCCAGATGGCCGCCCCGCTGGCGGCGCACGCCAGCGCCGTCTACATGGACCAGGCCCTGTTCGGGCGGCTCGATGCCTTGCACGCCCGGCGCGACGCGCTCGGCCTGGACGCCGAGCAGAGCCGCCTGCTGGAGCGGCTGCACCTGGACTTCGTGCGCGCCGGTGCGCGCCTGACGCCAGAGGCCCGTGCCCGCTACGCGCAGGTCATGGAGCGCCTGGCTCAGCTCACCACGCGCTTTGGCCAGAACGTGCTCGCCGACGAGGCAGGGTTCCAGCTCGTGCTGCGCGAGGAGGCCGAGCTCGCAGGCCTGCCGGGCTTCGTGCGTGCGGCCGCGCGCCAGGCCGCGCTCGACCGCGGCCTGAGCGAAGGCCACGTGATCACGCTCAGCCGCTCGCTCATCGTGCCCTTCCTCACCTACTCCGAGCGGCGCGACCTGCGCGAGCAGGCCTGGCGCGCCTGGGTCAGCCGCGGCGAGCACGAGGGTGCACGCGACAACCGCGCGGTGATCGGCGAGATCCTCGGCCTGCGTGCCGAGCAGGCCCGGCTGCACGGGCGCGGGTGCTACGCCGACCACGCGCTGGCCGACACGATGGCCGGCACGCGCGAAGCCGTGGGGCGCCTGCTCGACGAGGTGTGGTCGCGTGCGCTGCCGGCCGTGACACGTGAAGCGGCGATGCTGCGCGAGGCGATGGCCGATGCGGGTGCGGCCAGCGCCGAGGGCACGATCGAGCCCTGGGATTGGCGCTTCTGGGCCGAACGCGTGCGCGCCACGCGCTACGCGGTGGACGACGCCGAGGTGAAGCCCTACTTCCGGCTGGAGCGGGTGGTGGAGGCGGCCTTCGACTGCGCGCAGTGCCTCTTCGGCCTGCGCTTCACGCCGCGTGCCGACCTGCCGGTCTACCACCCGGACGTTCGTGCATAAGAGGTGCACGATGCGCAGGGCGCACCCGTGGGCATCTTCCTGCAGGACAACTTCGCGCGCCCCACCAAGAGGAGCGGCGCGTGGATGAGCGCCCTGCGCTGGCAGAACCGCAGCGCGCCGGGCGCAGCCGGCGGCATCGAGCTGCCGGTGATCATGAACAACAACAACTTCGCCAAGGGTGCGCCGGGTCAGCCCACGCTCTTGTCGATGGACGACGTGCGCACGCTCTTCCACGAGTTCGGCCACGGCCTGCACGGGCTGCTCAGCCAGGTAACGTACCGGCGCCTGTCGGGCACGCAGGTGCTGCGCGATTTCGTCGAGCTCCCTTCGCAGCTCTTCGAGCACTGGGCACAGGAGACCGAGGTGCTCAAGCGCCACGCGCGCCACTGGCAGACGGGCGAGCCGATCCCCGACGACCTGATCGCCCGGCTGCGCCGCGCGCAGCGCTTCGGGCAGGGCTACGAGACAGTGCGCTACACCGCCAGTGCGCTGGTGGACATGGC
>JBJTVI010000354.1:0-8429 GCA_046081145.1 Rubrivivax sp. | reverse complement strand
CTGTACCGCAGCGACCCCGCCCTGCAGGCGGCGCACACCACCTGCCCATGGTGGCTGACCTTGGACGACCACGAGGTGTAGAACGACTACGCCGGCGAGCAGCCTGGCGACAGCGGCCCGCCCGTCGCGGACTTCGCCGCGCGCCGCCTGGCGGCCTATCAGGCCTGGTACGAGCACATGCCGGTCCGAGCCGCCACCCTCGGCCGGGCGCTGGCCGCGCTGGCAGCCTCCGCTGGTTCAGCCGGCTCGGCCGGGCCGGGTGCCGGGCGCGAAGGCCGTGAAAGCGGCGAGGCGGTGCGCGTCTACCAGAGGGTGGACATCGGTCGGCTGGCCAGCCTGCTGCTGCTGGACACCCGCCAGCACCGGGACCCGAAGGCCTGCGGGCCACAGGGGCGGCTCGGCTCCTCGAGCTTCGACCCCGAGGGCTGCAGCGAGTGGGCCGACCCCTCGCGCACGCTGCTGGGCGCGGCGCAGGAGCGCTGGCTCGACCAGACGCTGGCGCGCCCGGGCGGCACCTGGACGGTGCTGGGTCAGTCCACCCTCTTCGGGATGCGGGACAACCTTGCCGGCCCGGGCCGGCGGCTGTGGAACGACGGCTGGGAAGGCTACCCTGCCGCCCGCCAGCGCCTCACCGATGCCCTGCAGCGCCACGCGGTGGCCAGCCCCGTGCTGCTGGGCGGCGACGTGCACGAGAACTGGGTGGGCCACGTGCTGGCCGACTACGAGCGCCCGGGCCCAAGGCCCGTGGGCGTGGAGTTCTGCGGCACGAGCATCACGTCGCGCTCGGGCGGCAACGCGCGCACGGCCCAGCGCCTGGCCGAGAACCCGCACTTCGTCTTTGCCGAGGGGGAGCGCAAGGGCTACGGCCTGTGCGAGTTCACGCCCGGGCGCCTCACCACCACGCTGCGCGTGGTGGAGGACGTGCAGCGGGCCGATTCGGGCATCCAGACGCTGGCCCGCTTCACGGTGGAGGCAGGGCGCTCGCGCATCGAGCGCGACTGAGGAGCCGATCGGGCCAGATCCCTCAACGCAAGCCCAGCATCGCAAGCGCCATCTGGTGCAGCCAGTGCGCCGGATCGGCCAGGGCCGTCATCACCGTGAAGTGGTTGAGCCCCGGGAGGGCCTCGCACACGGGCACGGTGGTCGGGCCCCAGGCGTCACGGATGAGCTGGTTCTGGCGCAGGAACTCCTCGCTTTCCTGCGCGCCCGCCACCGCGTGCAGCCGCCCCTGTCGCGGGCGCGGGAAGAAGGCCGGGCTGAGCCGCCGCACCGAGGCGGGCGTCAGCGCCAGGTCCTTCTGCAGCGAAGGCACGAGCCGGATCGGCTCGAGGTCGTACACGCCCGAGATGGCCAGCGCGCCAGCCAGCGGCTGCGCCGGCAGTGCGGGGTCCACCTCGCGCCAGCGGCAGGCCAGCAGCATCGCCGCCAGATGCCCGCCCGCCGAGTGCCCGGCCACCACGATGCGGCCGGGGTCGGCGCCGAACGAGGCCGCGTGGCGCACCGTCCACGCCAGCGCCTGCGTCATCTGCAGCGCAATGTGCTCGATGCTCACCTGCGGGCACAGCGCGTAGTCGGGCACCACCACCGTCGCCCCAGCGGCATTGAAGACCGGGGCGAGAAAGGAGAAGTCGTCCTTGCCCAGCGCGCGCCAGTAGCCCCCGTGCACGAAAAAGAGCACCGGCGCCGCACCCGAGCCGGCAGAGCCCGGGGCAGCAGGAAAGACGTCCAGCAGGCCGCCGGAGCCGGGGGCGTAGCGCAGGCCCCGCTGCGCCAGCGGGCAGGCGGCCCGCGCGGCCTGCGAGGCCTCGGCCCAGGCGGCCAGCCGCCGCAGGGCATCGGGCACGCGGGCACGGTTGTCGTACTGGGCCTCCAGCCAGGCGGGATCGTCGTGGGTGGGCATGCTGCGGCACTCGGCTTGTGGGGGAGCCGCGATCCTAACGGGCAGCCGGCCCGGTGCTAGAATTCCGGGCTCCGTGGGGACGTAGCTCAGCTGGGAGAGCGTCGCGTTCGCAATGCGAAGGTCGGGAGTTCGATCCTCCTCGTCTCCACCAATTCATTTCTGCGGGTTTGCGAGGAAGCGGTAGGAATCGGTAGGGGTTCGGTTCGAGCGTGTCTGCTGCCTACCCAATCCGATGCTGCGAACCGCATGGCCCGGCAAATCGGAAAATCAAGGACTTGTGCGTGCGCTCGCCTTTGGCGATCCGGCCAAGGCGCTCCGATTCGGCACGCGCTTCTGACAGCAACTGCCCCAGTCCGACGGCGGCCGGCCGCTGTCGAGCCTCCTGAGGAACACCCGGTAAGCGTCGTCGGCGCTTTCGTAGGCCCGCTTCGAGTCCTCGTCGTTGACCCAGGCGAACACGATCACCCTCGCTTGCGCGTGGAACCGGAAGGCGCGTCCAGATCGACCTCGACACCGCCGACCAGCGCTTGGATGCGCTGAGCCAGACCGGCATCCACAGCCTGGAGCCGCTCGGGATGGTCGGCCAAGTCGCGGGCCAGGAAGCCGAGAAACGGCGCCAGAGGAGGATCGTGGTTCTCGCCGGCGTCTGCCGCGCGCGTGTGCACGACCTCGCCGTCTGGACGGATCGTGTAGTTGATCTTGTCGCGCTTGCCCAGGCGCAGGGCGCGGCGCACCGTCTCGGGCACCGTGGTCTGGTAGCGTTCGTTCAGTGTCGATTCGACTTGCATGGTGGCGGGCATGGCACTTTTCCAGGGAGGATGCGGCGCACAGAGAGCAGTTCATGTGCACTGTTAGGTTAATGCAACGCATTGTCTGTGAGGTCAAACCGGTAGCGAAGCCAGAGCCTGCTGCAACGGCCGCCGGCAGCCCGAAGGGCCGGTGGCCGCCAGGGGCGCGTTGCGGGTAATCGCCTCGACGCCGCTTAAGCCCGCGAAGTACGCAGCACCACCGCGCACCTCCGAACCTGGGGGTCGTGCAGTTCCCTTCGTTTCAGGCTCGTACCACCCCACTCGCGGGCCTCAGATCCGCATCGCGTAGGCCCGTTCGAGCGCCTTCTTGTCGACCTGGTTGCCGGGCGCCAGCATCGCAAAGACGCTCATGAGCCGGCTGCGCATTTCGATCTCCTCTGCCCGGAGCACCACCTCCTCACTCGAGCTCGGCGCGATGCCGTAGAAGTCGAGCACGCGGCGCTGAGGCGGCGGGGTTACGACGATCGGAGCCCAGCGCCCAGGGGGTGTCGCGCCCGGCGTGCCAGGCCCCATGCCGGCCGCCGCGGCCGACGCCGCCGCGATCGCAGCCTGGCCCGATCCCGGCGCGGGACTTGAACCCGCACCCGTACCCGTACCTGCCGACTGCCCGTACAGCCCGAGCCGCACGTAGATCGTGCGCGAGGAAGCGGCCGGGGCGACCGGGGCCTTGTCGAAGCCGGTCGGATCGGTGGAGACGTTGTCGACCTCCAAGGGCGACCCGCCAGGCGCCGAGAACACGGCGCGCGTGATGGGCGTGCCGTCCAGGCTGCGAAACGTCACGTAGCCGCTGGGCGTGGTCCGTTCGGGCGCGTCGGCAAAGACCTCGGAGGCCCCATAGCGCCCCATCAGCCGCGTGCCCGAGTAGAGCTCCACCGCCTGTCCGGCACCCGCGCGGCCCCAGTCGAAACCCAGGGAAGTCGTGGACCGGCCCGAAACGTCCACCGTCATCTTCTCGGCCTGCGGCGCGCCACTCACGCGGCCCACCAGCATGCTGTGGTTGGCGGGATCCAGCGGCGGGCTAGCGATCGGCGCTGCAGCGGCCGTCGGCCCGATGGCCAGGCCTCCACTCACCTCCAGGCTGCGCACCACGTCGGGCTCGAAGGTCTCGGTCGGACGGCTCTTGTCGGTGCTCATGGGCCCGACCGATCGCTCGAAGGTCAGGGCACCGACCGACTTCGCGGTGGCTGCACCCCACGCGGAATCCAGCTGCGGGGCCGGCGAAGGAGCAGGCGGCTTCGGGCGCGGGCGGGGAGTGATCGGCTCGGGCTCGATCAGCACGAGGCTCGTGGCCTGCGTGCTCAGTGCGCCATCGGAGGCCGTGATCGTGAGGGTGCGCGTGGCCGTGTTGTTGGGCGCCGTGGTGTAGGCGAGGCTGCCCGGCTGCGTGAAGTAGGCGTTGAGGTTGGCCGCCGTGCCTGTGAAGGTGCGCGCGGTGGGCCCGCCGCCGAGCGTGATGCCGTTGCCCGAGGAGGCGTGCAGCGTGCCGTCGGCGATCGCCAGCGTCACCATGAGCAGCGTGCTGTCCGCGTCGGCAAAGGGCGTCCCCGTGAAAAGCAGGGGGCTCGTGCGATCCTCTATCACTCTGAAGCTGCCCGGGGCGTTGATCGTCGGCGCGCTGTCGACCGCGTTGATCGTGATGGCCACCGAGCGCGAGGCAGTGAGCGCTCCGCCCGCGCCGGTGTTGCCGAGGTCCGAGGCGGCCAGGGTGAGCGTGGCCGACCCGTTGTAGTCGCGCGTGGGGGTGTAGGCGAGGCTCGCCAGCGCAGCGTCGATGGCAGCCGCACTGCCCCGCCAGGTCATCGAGGACGAGCCGTTCGCCCCGGAGACCAGGGTGAGTCCGGGCCCGCCGTTGAGCCGGGCGTCGAACCAGGCCGTGTGGTCGTACTCGTAGCTGCTCAGCGGGCTCACGCCCAGCGTCAGCGTGCTCTTGCCCGTGGTGTCCACATTGAGCGCGATCGGGGCCGCGCCGGCCGTCACGGGCCCGCTGCTGTAGGCGAGCACGTTGTCCAGGTAGACGTAGTAGGCCACCCCGTTGCCGAAATTCTGCGCCGGGGCCCAGGTGCTCTCGTCGATACCCAGCGTGGCCGTGAAGGAAGTGGCTCCGTTGATCGCGTAGGAGACGGTGGAGATCTGATTGGGCGTGCTGCCGGGGTGCGTCAGGATGCCGCTGCTGTAGGTCACGCCGCCCTTCTTCAAGGGCAGGTTGGTCTCGCCGAGGTCGTTCCTGAGGTAGTAGCCGTTCCAGGCGGTGGAGGGGGTCTGCTGCGAAAGCGGCGTGCTCGTGCCCGTCCCATCGGACAGGCTCAGCGTGCCGTTGGTCACGCTGAGCTGGAGCTGTATCGGCGCGTTGCCTGCGTCCACGTCGCTGAGCGACACCCGGTTGCCGTTGGCGCTCGAGAACACGAGGGTCGCGTTCTCGTTCATCGTCTGGGTGGCCGGGGCGCTGAGCACGGGGGCGTCGTTGACGGGGCTGATATTGATGAGGGTGGCGGCCGAGGCGCTTCGGGTGCCGTTGGACACGCTCGTGGTCAAGGTGCGCACGCCGCTGGCGTCGGGCGCGGTGGTGTAGGTGATCTTCCCGGAGGTCGTGAAGTAGGCGTTGAGATCGCCCACGGTGCCGGTGAAGGTCCGTGAGGTTGCCGTTCCACCCACCGTGATGCCCGTGCCGGCGTTGCCGCCGAGGGTGCCGTCGGCCACCGAGAGCGTGACGGTCAGCGGGTCGCCGCCCGACGTGGGCGGGGTGATCTCGCGCAGCTGAAAGCCGTCCACGAAGGCGCCCTCGCCATTTTCCTGCCCGTTCTTCATGCGGATCTGCAGGTTCGACGCGCCGCCGGTGCCCGACAGCGTGTAGGTGGCGTTCTGCCAGGCCTGGCCCTGCACGGGATCGACGTCGGCGATCTTCTGGCCGGCGAACCACACCTCGAAGGCATTGCTCTGCGCCGTGCCGTCGTTGCCGTAGCGGTAGGCGAAGTCGAGCTGGTAGTTCTTGCCCGCCGTCGTGCTCACCGTCTGCTGGATGCCGCCATTGGCGAGCTCGAGGTACTGCGGGCCCGTGCCGCTGGAAAAGGGAGCGGAGTAGCTGTCGTGCAGCTCGACGGCTGGGCCGGTGATGCCTGTCCAGCCCGTGATGGAACTCCAGGCCCAGGTACCGGTCGCAATGTCCTGCGCCTCGAAAGAGCCATTGACCAGCACGTTCGTGCCCAGTGTCGGTGGCGGCACGCTTGCCCCGGGGTTCGAGAACGGAGTGCCCAGGAAGACGATCGGACTCGCCACGTCCTCCGTGACCGTGAGCGTGCCCGGCAGGGTCACGGTCGGCGGCGGGGCCTCGGCGATGACCGCGCGCACCCGCACCGCATCGACGAAGGCACCCTCGCCGTTCTCCTGCCCGGCCTTCATGCGCAGCTGCAGCTCCGTGGAAGCCCCGGTCCCGGCAATTGTGTAGCTCACGCTTTGCCAGGGCTGGCCCTGCACCGGGTTGACCTCGCCCACCTTCTGGCTGCCGAACCACACCTCGATGGCGTTGCTCTGCGCGGTACCGTCGTTGCCGTAGCGGTAGGCGAAGTCGAGCTGGTAGGTCTTGCCGGCGGAGGTGCTCAGCGCCTGGCGCAGCCCGCCGTTGGAGAGCTCCACGTATTGCGGGCCCGTGCCGCTGGACAGCGGGGCGTGTAAGCTGTCGTGCAGCTCCAGGGTCTGCCCCGTCACGCCTTGCCACCCCGTGACGTTGCGCATCTGCCAGCTGCCGGTGGCGATGTCGTTGGCCTCGAAGGAGCCGTTCTCGACGATGTCGGGTCCGTAGTTCGGGGGTGAGCCGCCGGAAGTGAAACGGAAGTTGTCGAGCGACCCATAGGCGCCCGATGCCCCGCCCGACCAGTCGATCTTGACAGCCGAGAGGTTGGTCCAGTTCAGGCCCAGCGTGGCCATCGTCTTCTGCCCGCCCGCAGGGGACTGCGCGTCGATGTCGCTGAAGGTGGTGCTCACGGTGCCGCCGCCGGCGTAGTAGCCCGTGACGACTGCGTCGGACGGCGTGCCATCGCCGGGGTAGCTGAACATGTCCGGCCCGTAGTCGAAGGACACGAGCTCGAAGGCCGTGCCGTCTGACTTCGTCACCGTCACGTCGGCGAACCAGTCGTGGGTGTGCAGCACGTTGGTGGCGTAGCCCTCCTTCTGGATGATCAGGTCATTGGCCGGCAGGTTGTAGTAGGCCAGCGCACCCGTGAAGCGAAAGCCCTGGCTCGTCAGCACGTTGGTGTTCTGGTCCCCCGGCGTGAACGATTCGAAGTCGACGACGGTCGGCGTGCCCCCGGGCGCAGGCGGCGGCGCGGGCGCAGCGGTGTAGACGGCGTGGTTGTCGGTCTCGAAGTTGGTGTGCGCGAAGAGTTCGGCACGCGTTAAGGGCTTGTCCTGTGCGGCCGTGAAGTTGACGTAGCGCGTGTCCCAGTTGAGCCCGAGCGTGTCGGCGGTGTAGGTGGCCACGAGCTCGTTGCCGCTGTACAGCCGCACGCCCTGCCCGTTGGCAGGGTTGGCGGGGTTGGGATCGGGAGTCCCCCACAGGAAACCGTAGTAGTGGACGGCCTGGGCAAAGGCGATCGTGGTGGTGTTCTGAGTGCCGGGCCCGACGTACAGGAAGTTTCCGGTGGAGCCCGCCGGCTGCAACGCAAAGGACTGGCTCGAGGCATAGACCGTACCCCCCGTGCGAGCGAGGTCGAGGGTGTCGCCGGGGTCGAAGGCCTCCTGGCTCGTGCCCGAGTAGGGGCTCACGGCGCCAGTCGTGACCGAGTACGACGGTGTCGAACCGATGGGTGGGAGGGGCATGGGGCTCGGCGATCGCTCGAACTGGCAGGGTGCTCCCCCTCTTCTCGGGGGATCGCGAGGCTTGACTCGCGCCAGCGCGCGGATTAGGCGTTGCGGCCTGGGCGCGCGCAAGGCCCGGGCCGAAGCCGGGCGTGAAGGATTCCCGAGTCTTCCGGAATCCGCGCCGGGCCTCTCAGTAGCCGCCCGTGGGCCAAGCGGCGGCGAGAAGGAGGCGAGATGGAGGCGAAACGGAGGCCATTGGGGGGCGATAGGGGGCGAACTCCCCGCCAAAGGGACACGAAACATGATCGAACCCGCCCCTGCGCCAAGCACCGCGGATCAGGTGCCGCCCTGAAGGCGCCTCGCCGGCCGCGGCGCTATAGTTCGGGGTTTTCGGCGGCCTGCGGGTCGGAGGACTGGAATTGGACTTTGGCCAGCAGCAACGCAACCCCAGCAAGCACGTGGTGGGTTTCGGCATCGTGCTGGGCCTGCACCTGCTGCTCGGCTGGGCCCTCGTCTCGGGCCTGGCACAGCGCATGGTCGAGGTCATCAAGGCGCCGATCGAAACCAAGCTGATCGAGGAGGTCAAGCCGCCTCCGCCCCCCCCGCCCGAGAACCTGCCGCCGCCGCCGAAGTTCGCGCCGCCGCCGCCCAGTTTCGTGCCCCCACCCGAGGTGGTGGTGAATCCGCCGCCCACGGTGGCACCCGTGATCACCACGACCACGGTGGCGCCGCCGCCGGCGCCCGTTCGCGTTGCGCCAGCACCCGCTGCCGCCCCGGCACCCCCTGCCCCCCCCCCGCCTGCACCACCGCCTCGCGTGGCCGCCAAGCCCGCCATCGGTAACGTGGCGGCTTGTGCTCCGAAGAACGAGGATTACCCGGCGGGAGCCGTGCGCGCCGAAGCCACCGGCACCACCCGTGTCCGGTTC
>JBJTVI010000353.1:0-2711 GCA_046081145.1 Rubrivivax sp. | reverse complement strand
GCGCTGATGCTGCGCATCGGGCTGTGGCGCGCGCTCTTTGCCTTCGGCGTGCTGCAGCTCGTGAGCAACCTGGGCTTCTGGTGGCTGGCCGAAGGCGGCAAGGGCTCGCTTGGGGCCTGGCTGATCCCGGCCTTCGACTGGGGCTTCGTCAAGCTCGCCGCGGCCACGCCGGTGGATGGCGCGCTGCTGGCCGTGGTGGCCTTCGAGAACATCTCCGGCGGCATGGGCACCGCGGCCTTCGTGGCCTTCATGATGAGCCTGTGCAACCAGCGCTTCACGGCCACGCAGTTCGCGCTGCTGTCGGCCTTTGCCTCCATCGGGCGGGTGTGGGTGGGGCCGCTGGCCGGGGTGCTGGTGGAGAGCATCGGCTGGCCCGTGTTCTTCGTGCTGAGCACCTTGCTGGCCGCGCCGGCACTCGTGATGCTCGTGCGGATGCGTGCCAGCGTGCAGGCGCTGGAAGCCTCACAATGAGCGCCCCCTCGGCTTGAATTCCGCCCGCGCGGCGTGATCTGGGACCGACATGGAAAGCTGCCCCGACCGTTTCGACCCACAAGGCGTCACCGCGTTGCCGGTGCCCGCACTCGCTGCGCGCTGCGGCTGCGTGAATCACAGCCGGCGCCTCTTCACGGGGCTGCTGCTGGGGGGTGCCATGGCGCCCGCGCTGGCGGGGATCCCGGAGTGCAAGCGCTCACGTGCTGCGCAGCTCGTGCCGGCCGGACAGGTCGAGCAGGCAGCCGGCCAGCAGTACCGCCAGATGCTGCAGCAGGCCAGCGGCAAGCGTGCGCTGGCCCCGCGCGACCATCCGCAGACGCAACGCCTGCGGGCGATTGCCGAGCGCATCATTCCGTTCACGCCCGAGTGCAATCCCCGTGCACGCGAGTGGCAGTGGGAGGTGCACCTGCTGGGCAGTCCCGAGCTCAACGCCTTTTGCATGCCCGGGGGCAAGATCGCCTTCTACTACGGCATCCTGGCCAAGCTGCAGCTCGACGACGACGAAGTCGCGGCCATCATGGGCCACGAGGTGGCCCACGCGCTGCTGGAGCACGCGCGCGAGCAGATGGGCAAGAACACGCTCACGCAAGGTGGCTTGCGCCTGGGCGCGGCGCTGCTGGGGCTGGGTGACCTCGGCGACGTGGCCGCTCGCGCAGGCGCGCAACTGCTGAGCTTGAACTACAGCCGCAACGATGAGACCGAGGCTGACCGGCTGGGGCTCATCATGTCCTCGCAGGCCGGCTACGACCCGCGCGCGGGCGTGCGGCTGTGGAACAAGATGCGCGAGGCCACGGGCGGCAAGGCCCCGCCGAAGTGGCTCTCCACCCACCCCTCCAGCGCCGACCGCATCCGCGACATCGAGGGCCTGATGCCGCGCGTGATGCCGCTCTACGAGGCAGCCGACAAACCGCTGCGTCGCTTCGGCCCGCCCCCGCCGATGAAGGCGGCCGAGGGCTGAAGCCAAGTTCGAGGGCGCCTCAGGTGCCGCCCACGTAGGGGTTGCTGCGCCGCTCGCGCCCGAAGCTGCTCTCCGGCCCGTGGCCGGGAATGAAGACCGTGTCGTCGCCCATCGGCCACAGGCGCTGCGTGATGCTGGCGATCAGCGTGTCGTGGTCGCCGCCGGGGAAGTCGGTGCGGCCGATGCTGCCGGCAAAGAGCACGTCGCCGACGAAGCAGCGCTTGGCCTCGGCGCTGTAGAAGACCACGTGCCCGGGCGTGTGCCCCGGGCAGTGGCGCACCTGCAGCGTCGAGTGCCCGATGCGCACCGTGTCGCCGTCGGCCAGCCACCGCGTGGGCGTGAAGGGCAGCGCCGGCGGAAAGCGGAACATCTGGCTTTGCTGCGGCAACCCGTCGATCCAGAACTGGTCGCCCGGATGCGGGCCGATGATGGGCAAGTGGTCGTCGCGCGCGAGCTCGCCCGTGCCGCCCGCGTGGTCGATGTGCGCATGCGTGAGCCAGATGGCCTCGAGCTTCACGCCCAGCCTCGCAGCCTGCTCGCGCAGCCGCGGCAGCTCGCCGCCGGGGTCGATGACCGCGCCGGCCATGGTCTGGTCGCACCAGACGATGGAGCAGTTCTGGGCGAAAGGGGTGACGGGGAGGGTGAGGTAGCGGAGCATGGGGGGGATTGTGGAGGGGTTCATGCCTCCAACAAGAAGCTCCAGGCACGGATGCCCGGGCTCCAGCCTCAACCAGGCTCGGGCGCCCGTGCAGCGACGCGAGTCTGCGGGTATCTCGGGTGCGCGACGGGATCGGGAGCTGTAGCCGTTGGGGATCTTGCTTCGTCGTGTAACGCCGTCAGGCCGCGCTCGGAGGCCGCATGGCGGCGACCTCTCGGATGCGCTGCAGGACCGCCGACACGCGCTGCTCATGCAGCTCGTCGTAGGCCACCAGCCCCGGCAGCATGTCGACGAAAGACGTCGTGGCCAAGACCTGACCGAACGTTGCGGACAGGTAGGTCTTCAACGGCGGCGATGCGGCACGGATTTCCTCCACGACACGGCTTCGCCCTTCGAGGACATTGATGATGTCCTCGAAATCGTGACTCGTCAGCATGTCGCCATGGCCACGCGTGCGAAAGGCCTCGAACTTCGTGCCGAGGAAGGCCGGCCCCGAGATGAGGTTGACGGACCTTCCGCTGGGGAGCTGCACGCGGATCGCCGAACTCGCCGCCTCGACGTACCAGCGATTTGAAAACCCGAGCACGACCTCGTCGGTGGGCA
>JBJTVI010000352.1:0-4081 GCA_046081145.1 Rubrivivax sp. | reverse complement strand
GAAGCCGTTCTCGATGGCCGTGCCCAGCGCCGCGAAGGTGCCAGTGGCCGGCAGCATCAGGCCCACCTTGAGCGGGGGTTGCTGCTGGGCGTGGGCCGAAGTGGCGAGGGCCAGGGCGGCTGCCAGAGCAGCTGCGAGCGGGGCAAAGGCCAGGGGGCGACGCTGGGTCATGAAGAGGGCTCCGTCATGGAAAAGAAGAAAATCCTGCGAGATTGCGGCGCCCGCGGGGAGTTGCGCAACGGGAGTTTCATGGGGGGTGCGGGGTTTTCATGGCCGTACGGCTGGCGTTTCCACCGGTAGGCCGCGGTCGCGCAGCGCCAGATGCAGTTCCAGCGCGATCCACTCCGGGGCATCGGCTGCGAACGGCTCGGCGCGCACGCCGGTCAGGCAGTTGCGCAGCCGGCGTTGCAGCGAGCCCAGCGTCTCCCACTGCAGCCGGTAGGTGGGGTAGCCCAGGCCATTGCCGGGCGGTATCGTGCTGCCGCCCAGGCGCGCGCCGACTCTGTCGTCGTGGCAGTGGGCGCAGGACAGGTCGAGCTGCCCGAGTCGCGTGTGCCACAGCTGCGCGCCCAGCGCGCGCAGCGGCGCGAGCCGGGCATCGTCGGGGGGCGCTACGGGGGTGCCGCGGGAAGCCTGGCCGAGCGCCGCCTCGATGGACAGGCGCACGGGGCTCTCGGGGCCCAGGGCGGGGGCGCGCTGGTGCCGAACGCGGCAAGCGTCGACGCGCTGGCCGAGGCTGACGACCCGGTTGGCACCCGCGTCCCAGGCGGGGTAGCGCGCCGCCACTCCCGCCAGGCGCGAGCCAGGCTCTGGGCCGTGGCAGTCCGCGCAGCTGCCGCCCGGGGCGCTCACGCGCCAGGCCGCGCGCCCCTCCTGCACCCACAGGGTAGCGGGGTTGAGGGTGTCGTCGCTCTGCATGGCCTGCAGGGCGGGTCCCATGAAGGACCAGCCGCTGCGGGCGGCGCGAGTCGGGTCCTGCGCGCGGGTAGCCGCCCCGAAGATGCCAAGCCCCGCCAGCACGGCCACCCCCGCGAGGCGGGCACTTCGCCTGCGCCGGGGTGAGCCAGCTGCCGGCGCCCTCATCCGACGCGCAGCTCGATGCTCTCGAGGTGCACGAAGCCCTCGTCGCCCTCCCAGCTGCACTCCAGCCGCGCACCGGCGGCGGGCGCCACCAGCTCGAAGGCCAGGTACGGGTTGGCGGCGATGGCGGGGTGCAGTTCGGCGCTGAACACCAGGCGCCCGTCCAGCCGGCAGCGAAAGTGCCGGACGATGCGCCGCGGCACCGTCCCGCCCGCCCCGTCGGCACGATGGCCCGTTTCCATCGGGTGCGAGATCAGCGTGCGCACCTCGAAGTGCTCGCCGGGGCGCACCCGCGCGGGCAGGTGGACGAGGGCGCGTGTGCTCATCGCCGGGCCCTCACCCTTCGATGCACGCAGCCAGCGTGACCAGCACATCCACCCGGCGCGTCCAGACGCTGCCGTCGGCCAGGCGCGCTGCGGCCACCACCGCCTGCGACGTGGCCAGCCGCATCCGAGTGGCCACCCGGGCCGTGCCCGAGTGGCCATGGAGCTCGAACACTGCCACCTCCGGCAGCGGGTTGCGCCCTGCGAAGAGGGCCAGGGCCGTCACGCGCTCGGTGCTGCCGTGCAGGGTGGGCATCGAGATCATGACGGGCACGGCATTGCCGTTCTCCACGAGTTCGGGAAGCTCGAGCTGCACGCGGCCCTCGCGCAAGGCACCACCGCTGGCAAAGCGCGCCAGGGCGGCTGCCAGCGCGGGCGTGTCGGCATCGCCTGCGGCCCGCGCGCGCCGGTGCAGCAAGAGGGCGCCCGACACTCCGGCCGCGCCCGCCGCGAGCACACGGCGTCGACGCAGGTCGGCAAGGCAGGGTGCAGTCAAGGTCTCGATCTCCGCGGGAAGGCCGCGCCCATCAGTCCCGCAGCGTCAGCAGGAAGGCGACCACGTCTTCCACCTGCTGCGCCTGCAGCAGAGGCCGGCCCGCCAGCGCCGCCGGCACCCGGTTCAAGCGCTCGGTTCGATGATAGGCCGGCATGATGCTGTGCGGGTCCAGGCGGCGGCTGTCGACGATGCGCAGTCGCAGCTGCCCGGCGGTCCAGCGCGAGCCGGCTCCGGCCAGACTCGTGGCGAGGTTGCCCGGCGTGCGCTCCTCCGGAAACGGGCCACCGTGGCACAGCAGGCACATCCCGAGCTGCCGGTCGGTAACGATGGCGCGGCCGCGGCGGGCGTCGCCTGGCTCGGCCGTCAGCGGTTGCGCGATCGCATCGCCCACCGACTCCACCGAACTCAATGCGCCCGCGGCGCCCCAGACCGGGCCGATCAGGACGGCCAGCAGCCCGGCTGCCGCGTGCCGGCGGCGCACGGCGCGTCCAAGCCATGCCATGCGAGCGGCCTCAGGCACGCCGCAGGCTGTGGCGCGAGAGCGGCAGCGTACGGACGCGCTGTCCCGTGGCCGCGAAGATCGCGTTGAGCACGGCTGGTGCAGCCACCGCGATCGTGGGCTCGCCCACGCCACCCCAGAAGCCGCCCGAGGGGATCACGATGCACTCCACCTTGGGCATGTGGCGCATCAGCAGCGATGGGTAGGTGTCGAAGTTTTTCTGCTCGATCGCGCCATCCTTGACGGTGCAGGCCTGGAACATCATCGCCCCCAGGCCGTAGACGAAGGAGCCCTCGATCTGTGCCTCGATCTGCTGCGGGTTGACGGCGTAGCCGCAATCCGTGGCAGCGACGATGCGGTGCACCGAGAGCTCGCCCGCGGAACTCACCGACACTTCGGCGCAAGCCGCCACGTAGCTGCCAAAGCCGTGCGTCTGCGCCAGCCCGCGAAACACCTTCTGCCCACCGACTTCCGGGGCCGGGCGGCCCCAGCCCACGCGGGTGGCCACCGCCTCGAGCACCGCCAGGTGCTTCGGGTGGCGCGCCATCAGCTTGCGCCGCAGCGCCAGCGGATCCTGGCGCGTGGCATGTGCGACCTCGTCGAGAAAACACTCCAGGTAGATCGCGTTCTGGTTGAGGTTCACGCCGCGCCAGAAACCCGGGGGCACGTGCGGGTTGCGCATGGCATGGTCGATCAGCAGGTTCGGGAAGGTGTAACCGATCATGGCCTCCCCCCCGCCCGCGTTCAGGCCCTGGAAGACCACCGGGTCGCGGCCATCACGCACGTTCTGCGGGAAGACGCCCGCCAGGATCGACTGGCCGGAGATGCGCATGTGCAGGCCCGTGATCTCGCCATTGGCGTCCAGCCCCGCCGTCAGCTTGCACTGCGTGATCGGGTGGAAGCGCCCGTGCTGCATGTCCTCCTCGCGACTCCACAGCAGCTTGACGGGGGTGCCGGGAAACTCTCGCGCGATCAGCACCGACTGCGTGACCCAGTCGTGCACCGCCCCCCGGCGGCCGAAGCCGCCACCCAGGGGCAGCTTGTAGACCTCGCAGCGCGCCGGGGGCAACCCCGCCGCTGCGGCGGTTGCCGCCAGTGCCGCCTCGCCGTTCTGGGTGGGCGTCCACACCTCGCATCGCTCGGCCGTCCAGCGCGCCGTGGCGTTCATCGGCTCCATCGTCGCGTGGTTCTGGAACGGATAGGCATAGGTGGCCTCGATGCGTCGCGCGGCGCTGGCGATCGCGGCCTTCGCGTCACCGTTGGCGTTGCCGACGTTGGCCTGCTCCGCGTCCAGCCCGGAAGCCACCATGGCTTCGACCTGGGCCTGCTGAATGGAGGCGTTGGGCCCGAAATCCCACTGGATGGGCAGCGCGTCCAGCGCCGTCTTCGCGCGCCACCAGGTGTCGGCCACGACGGCCACGGCGCTTTCGCCCACGCGCACCACCTTGCGCACGCCACGGCGCTTCTCCACTGCGGCAGCGTCGAAGCCGCGCAGCTTGCCGCCGAACACGGGGCAGTCTCGGATGGCAGCGTGCAGCAGGCCCGGCAGCTTCAGGTCGGCGCCGTAGACAAGCGCGCCGGTCGTCTTCTCCACCGTGTCCGGCCGCGCCAGGCGCGTGCCCACGAGTTTCCAGTCCTTCGGGTCTTTCAGCGCGATCTCGGTGGGCACGCTCAGCGCCGCTG
>JBJTVI010000351.1:0-3722 GCA_046081145.1 Rubrivivax sp. | reverse complement strand
GTCTGCAGCACGGCGGTGGAGTCGGTGTTCTGCAGCAGCACGTCGGCGCCCTTGTTGATGAGTTCCTGAGCGGCAGCGCCTTCCTTCTCGGGGTCGAACCAGGTGTTGACCCAGACGACACGGGTGCGGATCTTCGGGTTGACGCTCTGCGCGCCCAGGGTGAAGGAGTTGATGTTGCGCAGCACCTCGGGGATGGGGAAGCTCGCCACGAAGCCCAGGGTGTTGGTCTTGGTCATCGCGCCGGCGATGATGCCGCTCACGTAGGCGTCGTGGTAGAAGCGGGCGTCGTAGACGCGCATGTTGGCCGCCGTCTTGTAGCCGGTGGCGTGCTCGAACTTGACGTCCGGGAACTCGCCGGCCACCTTGAGCATCGCGTCCATGTAGCCGAAGCTGGTGGCGAAGATGATCTTGTTGCCCTGGCTGGCCAGGTCGCGGATCACGCGCTCGCCATCGGCATAGGGCACCTTCTCGACGAAGGAGCTCTGCACCTTGGCACCAAACTCCGCTCCCACGGCCTTGCGGCCCTGGTCGTGGGCGAAGGTCCAGCCGGCATCGCCGACCGGGCCGATGTAGACCCAGGCAGCCTTCAGCGCGGGCGGGGCGGCCGGCGCGGAAGCCGCCTTGGCGGCCGCCTTGGGCGCCTCTTCCTTCTTGCCGCATCCCACCAGTGCGGCGGCGGCGGCCAGGCCAGCCACCGCGAACAGGCGACGGCTGAGGTTGCGGGTGATCCACTCGTTCATCGGTGCGCTCTCCAGGTTACAGGTTGATACGAATCCGGCATTATGAGCCGGGCCTGAAAGGCTGGCCCAGCGACGCGGGCATGTTCAGCCGGATGAAGGCGGCGTTGCGGCTGATCAGCGCCAGCACGACGATCGTGGCCACGTAGGGCAGCATCGTCAGCAGATGGCTCGAGATCTGCACGCCGGAAGCCTGCAGGTTGAGTTGCAGCACCGTCACGCCGCCAAACAGGTAAGCCCCGAGCAAGGCCCGTGCCGGGCGCCAGGTGGCAAACACCGTCAGCGCCAGCGCGATCCAGCCGCGCCCGGCGGTGAGCCCTTCCACCCACAGCGGTGCGGTGACCAGCGACACGTAGGCGCCGGCCAGCCCGCACAAGGCCCCGCCCACGCACACGGCTGCCAGGCGGATCAGGCGCACCGGGTAGCCCAGCGCGTGCGCCGGCTCCGGGTTCTCGCCGATGGCGCGCAGCAGCAGCCCGGCCCGGGTGCGATACAGGAACCAGGCGGCCGCCCCGGTCAGGCCGATGGCCACGTAGACCATGGGGTGGTGGCTGAAGAAGGCGGGCCCGAAGAAGGGCAGGTCGGCCAGGAAGGGCACCGCGTAGTTGTCCCGCGAGGACAGGCTCTTGCCCACCATCGACACGCCCAGGAAGGCCGAGAGCCCATAGCCGAAGAGGCTCAGCGCCAGCCCGGTGGCGTACTGGTTGGTGTTCAGGAAGATCACGAGCACACCGAACAGCGCCGCCAGCGCCGCCCCCGCCAGCGCCGCCGCGGCGAAGCCCAGGGTGTCGCTGCCGGTGGTGAAGGCCGCGGCGAAGCCGGCCACGGCCGCCACCAGCATCATGCCTTCGGCCCCGAGGTTGAGCACCCCCGCGCGCTCGTTGACGAGCAGCCCGAGCGCTGCCAGGGCCAGCGTCGTGCCGCTGGCCAGCGCGGTGTTCAGGAGCAGCGCGGTCTCGTTCATGTGGCGTGTCGGGCGGGGCGGCTCCAGCGCAGGCGCTGTTCGATGAAGGTGTCGCAGCCCAGCAGGATCAGCAGCAGCAGACCCTGCAGCACGCTGGCCATCGCGTTGGGCAGCCCCAGGCGCGACTGGGCCAGTTCGCCGCCTATCAGCATCAGCGACAGCAGCATCCCGGCTGCCACGATGCCCAGCGGGTGCAAGCGGCCCACGAAGCACACGATGATGGCCGTGAAGCCCAGGCCCGTGGAGAGGTAGGGCGTGACCTGCCGGATCGGGCCGGCCACCTCCATCGCCCCGGCCAGCCCCGCCAGCGCGCCCGACAGCAGCAGCGAGGTCCACAGCGCTCCGCGCGCGGAGAAGCCCGCGTAGCGCGCCGCCGCTGGCGCCAGGCCGCCCACCTGCAGCGCGAAGCCGCGGAAGGTACGAAACAGGAACACGAGGGCCGCCAGCGCCAGCACCAGCGCGAGCACGAAGCCCACGTGCAGCCGCGTGCGCTCCAGCAGCGGCGGCACGTGCAGGCTCGCGTGGAACATCGCCGACTGCGGCATGTTGAAGCCCTGCGGGTCCTTCCAGGGCCCGAAGACGAGCGCGTTGATCATCTGCTGCGCCACGTAGACCAGCATCAGGCTCACGAGGATCTCGTTGGCGTTGAAGCGGTCGCGCAGCAGCGCCACGAGCGCCGCCCACAGCATGCCGCCGAGCATGCCGGCCACGAAAACCAGGGGCACGCCCAGCGCCTTGGGCAGCACGATGCCCTGGGTGGTGAGCCACAGTGCCATGCCGCCGCCGCCCACGCAGCCCAGCAGGAACTGGCCCTCCGCGCCGATGTTCCAGACGTTGGAGCGGTAGCACACCGCCAGGCCCAGCGCGATGACGATGAGCGGGGTGGCCTTGAGCAGTACCTCGCTGATCTGCCGGCGCGAGGACAAGGGCTCCAGGAAGATGACGCGCAGCCCGGAAAGCGGGTCCTTGCCCATCGCAGCCAGGATCAGGCCCGCCATGAGCGCCGTGAGCGCCAGCGCGATCAGCGGCGAGGCAAACGTCATCACCTGCGAGGGGGCGGCGCGCGGCTCAAGCCTGGGCACGAACGACCTCCGCCGCTTCACCGGACCACAGGCCCGACATCCAGCTGCCGATCTGCTCCACCGTGGCCTGCCCTGCCGCGACCGCGGGCGACAGGCGCCCGCGCGCGATCACCACGAGCCGGTCACTGATCTCGAAGAGCTCGTCGAGCTCCTCGCTCACCACCAGGATGGCACAGCCGGCCTCGCGCAGGGCCAGAAGTTCGCCACGGATCAGCGCCGATGCACCCACGTCCACGCCCCAGGTAGGCTGCGCCACCACCAGGCAGGCAGGCCTGGCGTCGATCTCGCGGCCGACGATGAATTTCTGCAGGTTGCCGCCCGACAGCGACCGGGCCGGGGCATCCGGCCCCCCGGCCTTCACCTGGAACCGGTCGATGATGTGGCGGGCCAAATCACGCACCGCCGCCGGGCGCACCCAGCCGCTGCCGCTCACGGTCTCGGTGCGCGTGAGCAGGGTGTTGGAAGCCAGCGAAAGCGTCGGCACCGCGCCACGCCCCAGCCGCTCCTCGGGCACGAAATGCAGCCCCGCCTGGCGCCGCCGGCGGGGCGGTT
Source organism: Rubrivivax sp. (assembly GCA_046081145.1). Taxonomy (GTDB): domain Bacteria; phylum Pseudomonadota; class Gammaproteobacteria; order Burkholderiales; family Burkholderiaceae_C; genus Rubrivivax. Next base: position 387 of record JBJTVI010000351.1, on the reverse strand, counting down.
CGCCGCCCACGGGCTGGCCACCCAGCGTGATCGCGGCGGCCGGCGCACGGCAGTCCTCGCCCGACAGCGCCGCCAGCAACTCCTGCTGGCCATTGCCCGAGACGCCCGCCACGCCCAGGATCTCGCCTGCACGCACCTCGAGCCCGATGCCTTTCAGGTCCACGCCGAAAGGGTCCAGGCGCGGCAAGTCCAGGCCGCGCACGGCCAGCACCACCGGCCCCGGCTCGCGGGCCTCATGGCGCAGCGGCGGCGGCTCGGCGCCGATCATGAGGCGCGACAGGCTCGACGTGGACTCCCGGGTGGGGTCGACCTCGCCGGCCACGCGCCCGCCGCGCAGCACCGTGCAGTGGTGGCACAGGGCGCGGATCTCGTCGAGCTTGTGGCTGA
>JBJTVI010000350.1:0-4592 GCA_046081145.1 Rubrivivax sp. | reverse complement strand
TGTCGATCGGGGCTCCCTGAGCCTTCAGACGGGCGGCTCGGAACGGAAAGGACAGACCTACCACGTACTCGCCCGCCGCGGCCTGCTCGCACGGCTTGGAGCCCGAATGGCTGTAGCTGGCGATGTTGGCGTGCAGCTTGTCCATGAAGGCCCAGGCCTTCTCCTCGCCCCACATCTGGATCCACGCGGCCACCATCAGGTAGCCCGTGCCCGAGGAAGCCGGGTGCGGCATCGTGACCTTGCCTCGATAGACCGGATTCTCCAGGTCGGTCCACTTCACCGGCCGGGGCAGGTTGCCCTTGCGCGCCTCCACGGTGTTGAAGCACATGGCGCTGGCCCAGCCGTAGAGCCCGACCCAGTTGGCCGGTCGCTGCTTGTCCAGGTACAGCGGGTTGAGCGCTTCCATGCCCTTGGGGGTGTAGGGCTGGAACAGGCCCATCTGCGCAAAGCCCGTCATGCTCGTGACGGCCATCGCGAACAGCACGTCGGCACGCGGGTTGTCCTTCTCGGCGAGCACGCGCGCCTGGATGATGCCGGTTGAATCGCGCACCCAGTTGAGCTTGATGTTCGGGTGCGCCTTGGCAAAGACCTCCGAGAAGTACTTGATGTTGTCGGCTTCGGCGCCGGCGTAGATCGTGAGCTCACCGGCCGCGGCGCTGCCGGCGGCCCCGGAGAGGATCGCGACGGCCGCCGCCAGGCGGTGGAGTCGGGCAGACGGACGGTGTGTCATGGGCAGGTCCTTTCGGGGTTTCAGGGTTGGGCGGGGAGGCGCCACGCCTGCAGGCGGCGCAGCAGGAAACGCGAGACCAGCATCTGCAGCAGCCGCACGACCACGCAGGCATAGACGATGAGCATGGCCATGGCCGCGGCCGATGCCAGCCGGCCCGCCTCGTCCATGTGCACCACCGCGAGCGAAGCCAGCTTGGTGTGGATGCCGTACAGGAAGACGACGGTGGAGACGCTCGTCATGGCGTTGAGGAAGAGGTAGCTCCAGATCTCCACCAGCGCGGGCGCGCACATCGGCACCGTCACCTTGAAGAAGAAGCGCGTCAGCGGCACCTTCAGCGAGAGGGCGACCGATTCGAACTCGCGGTCGATCTGCTTGAGCGCCGTGAGCGAGGTCAGGTGCGTGACGGTGTAGTAGTGCGTGAGCGTGGCCAGCACCAGGATGGCCAGGGTGCCGTACAGGCCTTCCAGCGGGCTCCTGGGCTGGTTGATGACCAGCAGGAACCCCAGGCCCAGCACCAGCCCCGGGATGGCCATGGGCAGAAGCGCCAGCGCCTGCAGCACCTGGCGCGCAGTGCCGTGGCTGCGGGGCTTTTCCACCAGGTAGGCGCTGAGGAAGGTGGCGACCGTGCCGATCGTGGCCACCCAGAAGGCTAGCATCAGCGAGTTCCGGAAGTTCTCCCAGCCCACGCCCTCCATGTCGAACTGGTAGTGCGCCAACGTCAGGCTCAGGTTGTAGGGCCAGAACTTCACGAGTGCGGCGAACTGGCCCATGCCGATCACGGCCAGCATCACCACCGTGACCGCGGCGCAGTAGACGAACATCGCCCGGTCGAAGGCGGGCGAGGGCTGCGGGGCGGCGGCCACCGAGCGTGCCCCGAAGCTCGACTGCCGGCGCGAGGACACCCAGCGGTCCAGCGCGAAGGCCAGCAGCGCCGGGATCATCAGCACCATCGAGACCACCGCGCCCATGCCGAAGTTCTGCTGGCCCACCACCTCCTTGTAGATGTCGGTGGCCAGGACGCTGTAGTTGCCGCCGATGACCTTGGGGATGCCGAAGTCGGTTAGCACGCCCACGAAGACGAAGAGGGCGGTGGCCATGAGGCCGTAGCGCACCGCCGGCAGCGTCACCACGAAGAAGATGCGCACGCGCCCGGCCTTCAGGCTCTGCGCCGCCTCCAACAGGCGCGCATCGGAGAGCAGCAGCGCCGCCGACAGGATCATGATGGCGTGCGGCAGCGTCCACAGCACCGAGGCCATGACGATGCCCACTGGCCCGTACAGCGGCTGCCCCAGCAGCGCGCACTTGAGCAGGCCCTGGTTGCCGAACCAGTAGACGAGCGCGATCGCCTTGAGCAGGCCCGGCGTGAGCAGCGGCACCATCGCCATGGCCTTGAAGAAGCCGCGCCCGGCCATGCACGAGCGTGTCAGCGCGTAGGCGTAGACGAAGCCCAGCACCACCACCAGCACGGTGGTCACGCTGGCCACCAGCAGGCTGTTGAGCAGCGACTGCAGCAGCTTGGGGCTGGAGAAGTAGGCCTGGTACTGGGCCAGCCCGATGAACACGCCCTTGGCGTCGTGCAGGCTGCGCCAGAAGATCGTGGCCACCGGCAGCACCACGGTGATGGCGAAGAACAGGCCGAAGCCCAGCAGCAGGCCCAGCAGCAGCCAGTCGTCGCGGCTGCGGCGCACGGGCGCCGGGCGCGCAGGAGTGCCGGGCAGCGTGGGCACGGTGGGCAGGGCGGGGCTGTTCATCAGGCGCGCGGGAAGAGCCGGATCTTGTCCAGCGGCAGGTGCAGCTGCACCACCTGGCCGCGCTGGAGCAGCGCCAGGCGGGGGTCGCCTTCGGGGAGGTCCAGCGCGATCTCCGCGGGTTCGTTGTCGGCGCGCACGATCACGCGCAGCATCCCGCCCAGGCGCTCCATCTCCGAGACGGTGGCAGAAAGCGTCGGGCCAAGGTGCGCGTCTCGTGCCTCTTGCACCTCCTGCACCTCCTGCACCTCTTGCACCTCTTGCACCTCCACACCCACGTGCTCGGGCCGGATCGCGCACTCCACGCGTGTGCCCGGTGGCCAGCCTGCAGCCTTGACGGCCGACTCCAGGCCCAGTTCCAGGGCTCCACAGCGCAGGGTGCCTGACGCGCTTACGATGGCCTGCAGCAGGTTCGTGGTGCCGATGAAATCGGCGACGAACGCAGACTGCGGCTCGTCGTAGACCTGGTCGGGCGTGCCGATCTGCTCCACGCGGCCCTGGCGCATCACCAGGATCCGGTCGGCCATGGTCAGCGCTTCTTCCTGATCGTGCGTGACCATGATGGTGGTGACGCCCACCTGGCGCTGCAGCCGCTTGATCTCGCGCCGCAGCCGCCCTCGCACCTTGGCGTCCAGCGCCGAGAGCGGCTCGTCGAGCAGCAGCAGGCCGGGAGAAGGTGCCAGTGCGCGGGCCAGCGCCACGCGCTGCTGCTGGCCGCCGGAGAGCTGGCCGGGGTACTTGGCTGGCTCGCTCGCGAGCCCGACGAGCTGCAGCAGTTCCTGCACCCGCGCTGCGACCTCGCCGGCCGGGCGCCGCTGGCTGACCAGGCCAAAGCCGATGTTCTCGCCCACCGTGAGGTTGGGAAAGAGCGCGTAGGACTGGAAGACGATGCCGTAGTCGCGCGCCGAGGGTGGCAGGTGGGTGATCTCGCGCCCGCCCTGGTGCACACGGCCGGCGCTGAGCGTTTCCAGCCCGGCGATGCAGCGCAGCAGCGTCGTCTTGCCGCAGCCGGAGGGACCGAGGAAGCAGACGAACTCGCCCGCGGCGATCTCGAAGGAGACGTCGTCCAGGGCCTGGAAGCTGCCGAAACGCTTGCTCGCGTGCCGCACCTCCAGGTAGGGTGGCTGAACCGGTGGCGCCTCGCGGCCCTCTCGCATGCGGCTTTCTCCCGTGGCGGAGCCGATGGCTCCTCGGTTCCCGATGATGGGAGGGGCAGCCCCGCAGGGTCATTTGAATGCGCCACTTCATGTCGGGAATGCGACATATCGGCGCGTGACGGGGGTTCGGGGAATCCCCAAGAAGTGTCGCATTGCGCCAACCCCATGTCGCAATAGGTGCGCGCTGTGCGGCCGATTCAGCCGATGATCCGGTTGTGCGCGCTTCTGAAGCACGCGCGCGCCCGGCCCCGCGCCACCTCACCCCGCCCACGCGAGTGTCCGCACGATGGCAGTTTCCGTCTTCGACCTCTTCAAGATCGGCATCGGGCCCAGCAGCTCGCATACGGTGGGCCCGATGCGGGCTGCGCGCCTCTTCACCGCGCGCCTGGGCAGCGAGGGCGTGCTGCCGCGCGTGGCCCGGGTGAAAGCCGAGCTCTACGGCTCGCTCGGGGCCACCGGCAAGGGCCACGGCAGCGACAAGGCGGTGCTGCTCGGGCTGGCCGGGCACGAGCCCGACACGGTGGACGTGGAGGCGGTGCCGGCGCTGCTGGAGGCCATCCGCGGCCAGGGGCGCCTGGCGCTCGGCGGCGGCCCGGAGATCGGCTTCGACGAGAAGCGTGACCTCGTCTTCCACCGCCGCCAGGCGTTGCCCTTCCACGCCAACGGCATGCGCCTGTACGCCTACGACGAAGCCGGCGAGGAGCTGCAGGCGCGCGCCTACTACTCGGTGGGAGGGGGCTTCGTGGTGAGCGACGAGGTGGCGGCCGACGGCTCGCGCCACAAGGCCATTGCGCCGGATGCCACCGTGCTGCCGTTGCCCTTTTGCAGCGGCACGGAGCTGCTCGCGCTCACGCGCACGCAGCGCTGCTCGATTGCCGAGGTCATGCGCCGCAACGAGCGCCACTGGCGCAGCGATGCCGAGATCGACGCTGGTCTGCTGCGCATCTGGGGCGTGAT
>JBJTVI010000349.1:0-2103 GCA_046081145.1 Rubrivivax sp. | reverse complement strand
GTGCGTCTTGCACAGCGGTGTTGGAAGCGCCAGCGGCGGGTGAGAGGTTCATCGTGGTCTTCTTCGCAAATCAGGGTTGGGGTGCAGCTGCAGGGCGCGAGAATCGCTGCAAGATTTCGTCGCGGGGGCCGAAGCCCTGCAAACGCCCGTTGTTGAGGATCAACAATTTGTCGGCCGCTTCGATCACGCCCGGGCGGTGGGAAATGATCACCACCGAGCTGCCCACCCGCTTGAGCGCCAGCACTGCGGTTTGCAGGGCCCGCTCGCCTTCGTCGTCGAGGTTGGCGTTGGGCTCGTCCAACACCAACAGCGCCGGGCGGCCATACATGGCGCGGGCCAGGGCCAGGCGCTGGCGCTGGCCACCCGAGAGGTTGGTGGCCCCTGGGGCCATGGGCGTGTCGTAGCCACGCTCCAGGCGCAGGATCATCTCGTGCACGCCGGCCATTTGCGCGGCTTCAATCACCGCCTGTGCATCGACCGGGCCGAAGCGGGCGATGTTCTCGGCCACCGTGCCTTCAAACAGCTCCACGTCTTGCGGCATGTAGCCGATGTGGGGGCCCAGGTCGCTGCGGTCCAGGCCCAGCACGTCCAGGCCGTCAATGCGGGCCTGGCCTTGCATGTGCGGCCAAATGCCGATCATGCAGCGTGCCAGGGTGGACTTGCCCGAGCCCGAAGGGCCCAACATCACCAGCACCTCGCCGGCCTCAATACGGGCATTGATGCCACTGAGAATGGGCTGGGCGCGGTTGGGCGCGGTGGCGCCCACGTCCAGCAGTTCCACCGTGCCCTTCAAGGCGTGCGGCAGGGGCTTGAGCTGCAGCTCAGGGTGGTCGAGCATCAGGGCGTCCAGCCGCTTGAAGGAATCCCATGCGGCCATGGACATGCGCCAGGTGCCCACCATCATCTGCATGGGGGCCACGGCGCGGGCCATCAGCACATTGGCGGCGATCATGGCGCCCGGGCTGAGCTCGCCCACCACCACCAGGTAGGCCGCGGCCCCCAGCATCAGCGAGCCCTGGGACAGCTGCACCGCCTTGGTCACCGCCTGCACCCATTCGTTGCGCGCATTGGCGCGTTCCTGGGCCGACATCTCGGCTTCATGCTCCAACAACCAGCGCCGGCGTATGCCTTCGCGCAGGCCCATTGATTCAATGACTTCAGCGTTGCGCAGCTTGGTGGTGAGGAAGGCCGACACATCACGCCGCACGTCCATGTTCAGTTCATTGACCTCGTGGGTGAGGCGGTGGCCCACCCAGGCCACCACGCCAAACACCAACACAAACACCACCGCAATGGCCGCCAGCATGGGGTGCAGCAGCCAGGTTACGCCCAGGTAGATGGGGATCCACGGCAGGTCGAAGAAGGCGAACACCCCTTGGCCCGTGACGAACTGGCGCAGCATGGTGAGGTCGTTGAGCGCCTCGGTGGTGTTGACCAGGCGGTTGTTCATGGACCGGTCGAAAGAGGCCCGAAACACCCGGCTGTTGAGCTGCAAATCAAAGCGCAGGCCGGCGCGCACCAACAGGCGCGAGCGCACCCAATCGGCAAAGGTCATCACCCCATAGAAGAACAGTGCAATGGCTGAGAGCGCCACCAGGGTGAAGCCGCTCATGCTGATCATCACCCGGTCGTACACCTGCATCATGTAGATGGACGGGGTGAGCAACAGCAGGTTGACCACCACGCTGAAGATGCCCACGGCCCACAGTTCACGACGGAACTGCAGCATCACGCGGATCATGGGGCTGGTGGCCCAGCTGGCACGCCAGGGGGCGGTGCGGCGCAAGATGTTTTGCGCGGCCTTGGCGGCCGCAGCCGGGGCGGCCGCGCTGGCGCCCTGCGCCGGGGGCAGCTTGTGCGCGGTGGCAGAAGCGTACGGGGGTGTGGTGGCCATGTCAGGCTCCGGGGGTCGGCTGGGGCACGGCGGCCGGCTGGGGCTGCGCTTGCTGCGGCTGCTGGGCTTGTTGCGCCTGCTTGGCCAGCGCGGCAAGCACTTCGTCGCGCGGGCCCAGGGCGGCCACTGCGCCTTCGCGCAGCAGCATCAGGCCGTCGGCTGCGGCAATCAGGTTGCTGCGGTGGGTGATCACCACCACCGTGGTGCCC
>JBJTVI010000348.1:0-11457 GCA_046081145.1 Rubrivivax sp. | reverse complement strand
ACCGTAGGGCAGGCGCCCCACCGGGGTCTTGCGGTAGGCCTGGATCTCCAGGAAGTCGATGATGTGCTCGACGAAGGCGCGGTGCTCGCCTTCCTCGCGCTCGGTCGCACCGAAGCGGATCGCCTGCTGGAAGATGTTGGTCTTCATCTTCAGGTTGCGGCCCGACATGAGGTTGTCGATCACGTTCATGCCCTTGAAGAGGGCCAGGTTCTGGAACGTGCGCGCGATGCCCATCTCCGCCACCTGGCGGCTGTTCATGTGGTCGAAGGTCTGGCCGCGGAAAGTGATGGTGCCGCTTTGGGGGGTGTAGACGCCGTTGATGCAGTTGAGCATCGAGCTCTTGCCCGCACCGTTGGGGCCGATGATGGCGCGCACCTCGTGCTTGCGCACGTCGAAGCTGATGTCCGACAGGGCCTTCAAGCCACCGAAGCTCAGCGAGATACCCTTGACGTCCAGGATGACGTCGCCGATCTTGCGCTCTGCCATGGTGCTCAGGCCGCCTTCCTGACGGTTTCGAAGGTCTTCGCGTCGACGATCTTGAGCGTCGCCGACACGCTGCCCGTGCGCCCGTCCTCGAACTTCACGGCTGTCTCGATGAACTGCTCGGTCTTGCCGCCATACAGGGCATCGACCAGCACCTGGTACTTGTCGCCGATGTAGCCGCGGCGCACCTTGCGCGTGCGGGTGAGCTCGCCGTCGTCCGCGTCGAGCTCCTTGTGCAGCACCAGGAAGCGGCTGACCTGGCTGCCGGCGAGCATGGCGTCGGCCGCCAGGTCGGCGTTGACCTTCTCCACGCACTCCCGGATGAGCTCGAGCACCTGCGCCTTGGAGGCCAAATCGGTGTAGCCGGCATAGGGCAGGTTGCGCTTCTCGGCCCAGTTACCCACGGCCTCGAAATCGATGTTGACGAAGGCACACACCTTCTCGCGCCGGTCGCCGAAGGCCACCGCCTCCTTGACGAAGGGGAAGAACTTGAGCTTGTTCTCGACGTACTTGGGCGCGAACATTGCCCCATCGCTCGGCCCCCCCATGAGGCGGCCCACGTCCTTCGCGCGGTCGATGATCTTGAGGTGGCCGCCCGAATCGAGGAAGCCGGCGTCGCCCGTGTGGTACCAACCGTCTGCAGTCAGCACCTCGGCGGTGGCCGCGGCGTTCTTGTAGTACTCCTTGAGGAGCCCGGGTGACTTCACCATGATCTCGCCGTTGTCGGCCACCCGGATCTCCACGCCCTCGATGGGCACGCCCACCGTATCCGCGCGGGCCTCGTGGTCGGGCTGCAGGCACACGAACACGGCCGTCTCGGTGGAGCCGTAGAGCTGCTTGAGGTTGATGCCGATGGAGCGGTAGAAGGTGAAGAGGTCCGGGCCGATCGCCTCGCCGGCGGTGTAGGCCACGCGCACCCGCGACAGGCCCAGCGTGTTGCGCAGCGGGCCGTACACGAAGAGGTTGCCCAGGGCGTAGGCCATCCGGTCGGCCAGGCCCAGGGCCTTGCCGTCCATGCGTGCCGGCCCTACGCGGCGCGCGACCTCCATGAAGCGGTGGAAGAGCCACTTCTTCACGGCCCCGGCGTCCTCCATGCGGATCATCACGCTGGTGAGCAGCCCCTCGAAGACACGCGGCGGGGCGAAGTAGTAGGTCGGCCCGATCTCCTTGAGGTCGATCATCACCGTGGCGGCCGACTCGGGGCAGTTCACCACGTAGCTGCTGGCGAGCCACTGCGCGTAGCTGAAGATGTTCTGGCCGATCCAGGCCGGCGGCAGGTAGGCCAGAACCTCCTTGCCCGCATTCAGGCGGTCGAAGCGCGCACCGGCAGAGGCCCTGTCCAGCAACGTGAAGTGGGTGTGCACCACGCCCTTGGGGTTGCCCGTGGTGCCTGAGGTGAAGAACATGGCCGCGACATCCTGCGGCTGCGCCTGGGCCACCGCTTCGTCGAAGAGCCGCGGGTGGGCCTGGGCGTGGGCACGGCCGGCCTGCACGAGGTCGTCGAGCGAGGCCAGGCCGGTTTCCGCGTAGTTGCGCAACCCCCTGGTCTCGTCGAACCAGATGTGGGCGAGCTGCGGGCAGCGATCCCGGATCTCGAGCATCTTGTCGACCTGCTCCTGGTCTTCCACGATGGCAAAGCGCACCTCGGCGTTCTGGATCGGGAAGACGAACTCGGTGCTCACGGCATCCTGGTAAAGCGGCACCGGCACGCCACCGAGCGCCTGCGCAGCGAGCATGGAGGCGTACAGGCGCGGGCGGTTCTCCCCGACCACCACGATGTGGTCGCCGCGGCGCATCCCGGCCGCGGCCAGCCCGCAGGCGAGCTCGCGCACGAGCGTGTCCAGTTGCGACCAGGTCATGGTCCGCCAGATGCCGAACTCCTTGAGCCGCAGCGCGGGCGCATCCGGGCGCTTGGATGCGTGCTCGAGCAGCAGTCTCGGGAACGTGGCGGTCACGCGTTTCTCCTGTTTGGCTCCATCGCGTGGGGCGATGGTCGACCCCGGCCCCGCGGCGAGCCTTGATTTGGGCCAGATTGTGGGTGGCTGCATTGACGTCATGTTGTCATTGCAACGACAATCATCGGGTAGACCCTCTCAGGCATTTCCCGCATGGGTGAACATCTGGCCTCCGCGGGCGCCGCCCTGCGCCTGCGTTCACGCACGCCACGCGCCGACGAGCTGAAAGGCATTCCGTGGCTGGCCGTGCTCGACCCCGAGCACTCCCGGCGCGCGCTCGATGACCTGCGCGTGGTGGAGGTGCAATCCGGCGAGGTGGTGTGCCGCACCGGAAGGCCGCCGAGCTTGTGGCTCGGCGTGGTCGACGGCCTGCTCAAGATGAGCAACGACACGGCCCTGGGCATCCCGATCACCTTCATGGGCATCCCGCCGGGCGGCTGGTTCGGGGAGGGCACGCTGCTCAAGCGCGAGCCCTACCGCTACAACATCCTGGCCCTGCGGCGCAGCCTCGTGGCCGGGCTGACCATCGAGACCTTCGACCTCCTGCTCGATCAGAGCATCGCCTTCAACCGCTTCGTGATGATGCAGCTCAACGAGCGGCTCGGGCAGTTCATCGGCGCGCGCGAGATCGATCGCCTCAGTCACCCTGACCAGCGCGTGGCGCGCTCGCTGGCAGCGCTCTTTCACCCGACGCTGTACCCCGGCGTCGGCCGCATCCTGCGCATCACTCAGCAGGAGCTGGGCTACCTGGTGGGGCTCTCGCGCCAGCGCGTGAACCAGGCCCTCCTGACGCTGCAATCCCGGGGCGTGATCGTCGTCGAGTATGGCGGGGTGCGGGTGCTCGACCTGCCGTCCCTGCGGCGATACGGGTCGCCGCTCCCGCCCTAACCTTCGCCAATCGGGCGCCCCGCGCCCTGACTCGAGGTGAGCAGATGTCGCGTACGTGGATCCCCGCCCTTGCCCTGGCGCTGGCCAGCCTGCCGGCCGTCTGGCAGCCTGCACGCGCCCAGCCCGCAGCCGCGGCTGCACCGCGCCAGCAGGAGGCGTTGCCGCCTGCCATGACGCGCATCACGAGCGTGGAGGGCATCACCGAGTACCGCCTGGCCAACGGGCTGCAACTGCTGCTCGTGCCCGATGCCTCCAAGCCCACGACCACCGTGAACATGACCTACCGCGTCGGCTCGCGGCACGAGAACTACGGCGAGACCGGGATGGCCCACCTGCTGGAGCACCTGATCTTCAAGGGCACTCCCACCACGCGCAACGTGCAGGCCGAGCTGCGCAACCGGGGCATGCGCTACAACGGCACCACTTCCTACGACCGCACCAACTACTTCGCCAGCTTCACCGCCAGCGACGAGACGCTGCGCTGGTACATCGGCTGGCAGGCCGACGCGATGCTCAACAGCTTCATCGCCCGGGCCGACCTCGACACCGAGATGACCGTGGTGCGCAACGAGATGGAGGCCGGCGAGAACAACCCGGTGCGGGTGCTGCTGCAAAGGACCATGGCCACCATGTACCAGTGGCACAAGTACGGCAAGAGCACGATCGGTGCGCGCAGCGATGTCGAGAACGTCGACATCGCCCGGCTGCAGGCCTTCTACCGGCTGCACTACCAGCCCGACAACGCCACGCTCACGGTGGCGGGCAAGTTCGACCCGGCGCAGGTCCTGCAGTGGGTGGCGCAGTCCTTCGGGCCGATCGCGCGGCCCACGCGCCCCTTGCCGTCCACCTACACCCTCGACCCCGTGCAAGACGGCGAGCGCACGCTCGAGCTGCGCCGGGCAGGCGGCACGCCGCTGCTGATGGCTGGCTACCACGTGCCGCCCGGGGCCACGCCCGACTTCGCCGCCATCTCGCTGCTCGCGCAGGTGATGGGCAGCCCGCCGGGCGGGCGCCTGCACAAGCGCCTGGTCGAGAAGAAGCTCGCTGCCTCGGCCTTCGGATTCGCCTGGAGCCTGGCCGAGCCGGGTGCGCTCTTCCTGGGGGCGCAGCTCGCGCCCGGCCAGGAAGTCGAGCGCGCCCGCAGCGAGCTACTGGCGGCCGTGGAGGCGCTGGCCAGCGAGCCCGTGACGGCCGAGGAGCTCGATCGCGCGCGGCAGCAGTGGCTCAATGGATGGGAGCAGGGCTTCTCCGACCCCGAGCGCGTGGGCGTGGCGCTCTCCGATGCGATCGCGCGCGGCGACTGGCGGCTGTACTTCCTGGATCGCGACCACGTCCGGCGGGTCAGCGTGGCCGACGTGCAGCGCGTGTCCAGCCAGTACCTGCGGCGCGACAACCGGACCGTGGGCGTCTACCTGCCCACCGAGCAGACGCAGCGCGCGCCCGCCCCGGCGGTGGCCGACCTTGCCCAGCTCTTCAAGGATTTCAAGGGCCAGGAAGCGGTGGCGCAGGTCGAGGGCTTCGATCCCACCCCGGCCAACCTGGATGCCCGCACGCAACTCTCGACCCTGCCCGGCGGAATGAAGGTCGGCCTGCTGTCCAAGCCCACGCGCGGTCAGGCGGTGCAGGCGCGGCTCGTGCTGCGCCACGGTGACGCGGAGTCCCTGCGCGGGCTGGGGACCGTGGGCGCGCTCGCGGCGGCCCTGCTCGACAAGGGCGGCGCGAGCCTGACCCGGCAGCAACTGCGCGACCGCTTCACGCAGCTGCGTGCGCAGGTGAGCTTTGGCGGCGGTGGGCAGTCGCTCACCGTCTCCATCACCACCGTGCGCGAGAGCCTGCCGGCGGTGGTCGAGCTCGTCGGCCGCGTGCTGCGCGAGCCCGCCTACCCGAGCGAGGCCCTGGAGGAGTTGCGCCAGCAGGCCCTCACGGGCCTGGAGACCCGCCGTCGCGAGCCCGGTGCCCTGGCGGCCCTGGGGGGGGAAAGACAAGGCAAACCCTACCCACACAGCAAACCTCGCCAAAAACCAAACTTCGAGGAGGGTGAACAGGATCTGCGCGCCGTCCAGGTCGAGCAGCTGCGCGCCTTCCATCGGCGCTTCCTGAGCGCCGGGCATGGCGTGTTCACCGCCGTGGGCGATTTCGACGCGACCGCTGTTCGAGCTGCCCTGGAGCGCGCGCTGGGCAGCTGGACGACCCCGGCCGACGGCCCGCGTGGCTACACCCGCGCGCCCCGGCCCGCGGTGGAGATCGCGCCGGCGCGCTTCGTGCTGGAAACGGCTGACAAGCAGAACGCCAACCTGGCCGGTGCGCTCAGCCTCGCCCTGAACGACCAGCACCCCGACTACGCTGCCTTCCTCGTGGCCAACTCGATCCTCGGCAGCGGCAGCAGCTCGCGCCTGTGGAGCCGTCTGCGCGAAAAGGAAGGGCTGAGCTACGACGTGCGCAGCTTCGTCAACTGGAACCCGGTGGAGGCGAACTCGCGCTGGAGCCTCAGCGCCATCTTCGCTCCGCAGAACCAGCCTCGGGTCGAGGCGGCGGTGCGGGAGGAGCTGGCCCGCGCCGTGCGCGAGGGCTTCACGGCCGAGGAGCTCAACCTGGCGCGCACGAGCCTGCTCAACCAGCGGCGGCTGGCGCGGGCCCAGGACCCCGCCGTGGCTTCGAGCCTGGCCTTCAACCTCGAGTATGGGCGCAGCTTCGCGCAGGCGCAGCGCGTGGACGATGCGATCGCCGCCCTCACGCTCGAGCAGGTCAATGCGGCGCTTCGCCGCCACCTCGACCCCGCCCGCGTGGTGCTGGCCTGGGCCGGCGACTTCAAGGGCGCGGTGAAGTAGGCGCGGCCTCGCCGGGGCCGTCGTTGGCCACGCCGGCGGCCACGTGGCCGGCCGGCACGTGCGCGGCCGCCGAGCTCACGTGTCCGGTCTGGTCGTCGAAGAAGAAGTCGGGTTCGAACTCGCGCAGGAACTCGCCCTTGGGCAACCCGCCAAGGAACATCGCCTCGTCCACCCCGATGCGCCAATCCATCAGCGTGCGGATCGCGCGCTCGTGCGCGGGGGCGCTGCGGGCGGTGACGAGCGCGGTCCGGATGCGCATCGACCCCGATCCGGCCAGCTGCAGCCGCTGCAGCGCCTCCAGCAGGGGCTTGAAGGGCCCGGGGGCAAGCGGCGTCTGCGAGTGGGCCTGCTCATGGTCCTGGAAGGCATCCAGGCCATCGCGCCGGTAGACGCGCTCGGCCTCGTCGGAAAAGAGCACGGCGTCGCCGTCGAAGGCGATGCGCACCTCGTGGGGGTGTCCCTCCTGAGCGCGCGCGCTGTGCGGGTAGACGCGCGCGGCCGGCACCCCGGCGGCCAGCGCCCCCCGGACGTCGGCCTCGTTGGCCGAGAGGAACAGGTGCGCGTCCAGCGGCCGCAGGTAGCGCCAGGGGCTCTGGCCGCGCGTGAACACGCCGCGCTCGATCGGCAATCGGTAGTGCTGGCAGGAGCGGAACACGCGCATGCCGGAGACGGGGTCGTTGCGCGAGAGGATCACCACCTGCACCCGCGGCGTCTCGCGAGCCGAGCCCGTGTTGAAGGCCAGGAGCTTGTGCACCAGCGAGAAGGCCACCCCCGGCGGGGCGGGCTCGTCCAGCCGCTGCAGCTGCAGCTGCATGTAGGCATGATCGTCGGCGGCCTCGAAGAGCCGGTTTTCCTCCTCGAAGTCGAAGAGCGCGCGCGAGGAGATCGCGACGACGAGCTGACCCTCCGGGCGTGCAGGCATGGCCGTCCTACTTGATCCAGGTGTTCATCTGGATGATCGGCAGCAGCACCGCCAGCACGATGATCATCACCACCACCCCCATGCCCACGATGAGGAGCGGCTCGAGGATGGTGGCCACCGCCATCGCGCGGCGCTGCACCTCCGAGGAGAGCTGGCCCGCGGCGCGCTGCAGCATCAGCGGCAGCTGCCCGGTCTGCTCGCCCAGGCGCGCGAACATCGGCAGCAGGCCCGGGAAGCGGCGCTTGGAAGCCAGCGCCGAGCCCAGCGGCGCGCCCTCGCGCACCTGTACCAGCGCATCGAGCGCATCGGCGCGCATGGCACGGTTGGCCAAAGTCTCGGCCGCAGCCTGCAGCGCGCGCAGGATGGGCACACCGGCGCCGGCCAGCATTGCCAGCGTACCGGCAAAGCGTGCCGCGTTGTAGCCCCGCGCGAGCCGGCCCACCAGCGGCAGCGCCAGCAGCGCGGCATCGCTGCGCATGCGGAAGGCCTCGGAGCGGCGCATCACCATGAAGGCGATACCCGCTCCGCCCAGGAGCAGCAGCACCACGAAGCCCCACTGCCGCACGAAGCTGCTGATGGCCAGCATGCCCACCGTCAGCAGCGGCAGCGCCTGGCGCGAGGTGGTGAACACGCTGGCCACCTGCGGCACCACGTAGGTGACCAGGAAGACCACGATGAGCAGCGCCACCGCCGAGACGATGGCCGGGTAGAGCATCGCGCCCATGAGCTTGGCGCGAAGCGCCAGGCGCGCCTCGAGGTCATCGGCCAGGCGCTCGAGCACCGTGCCCAGCGCCCCGCTGCTCTCCCCGGCGGCCACCACCGCGCGGTAGATCTCGTCGAATTCGCGCGGCGCGCTGGCCAGCGCCTGGGCAAAGGGGCTGCCGGCGTTCACTTCGCTCTTGATGTGGGCGATGAGCTCGCGCTGGCGTGGGTCTTCGGATTCGTCGGCCAGCACGCTCAGCGCACGCTCCAGCGGCAGCCCGGAGCCGATGAGGCTGGCGATCTGTCGCGTCCAGACCGCCAGCGCCGCCGCGCCGAAGATGCGCCGCGAGACCGTGGCGCGCGCGTTGGCTCCCGTGGGTGCGGCCACCGGCGAGACCTCGATGGGCACCAGGGCGCGCCCGCGCAGCTGCGCGCGCGCCGCGCGCGCATTGTCTGCCTCGAGCAGCCCGCTGCTGCTCTTGCCGGCGGCGTCCAGCGCCTCGTAGCGAAAGGCGGGCATCGCGTCTCAGCGGGTTCGTGGCCGGTGGCGGGCGGGCGGCTTCACTCGCGCGTCACCCGCAGCACCTCCTCCAGCGAGGTCAGGCCCTCGGAGACCAGCCGCTCCCCGTCCTCGCGCATCGGGCGCAAGCCAGTGGCGCGCGCGCCGATGGCCAGATCGGTCTCGGCGGCGCGGTTGTGGATGAGCGAGCGCATGTGATCGTCGGCCACCACCATGAGCTCGTAGACGCCCGTGCGGCCCTTGTAGCCGGTGTGCCCGCAGCGTTCGCAGCCCACCGCGTGCCAGCGTCCGTTGCCGCTGGGGCGCTTGCAACCCTCGCAGAGCTTGCGCACGAGGCGCTGCCCCATCACGCCCAGCAGCGTGGAGCTCAGGAGGAAGGGCTCGACGCCCATGTCCACCAGGCGCGTGACGGCACTTGGCGCGTCGTTGGTGTGCAGCGTGGCCAGCACCAGGTGGCCGGTGAGCGAGGCCTGGATGGCAATCTGCGCCGTCTCGTGGTCGCGGATCTCGCCGATCATGATGACGTCGGGGTCCTGGCGCAGGATCGCGCGCAGTGCGCTCGAGAAGGTCAGTTCGATGCGCGGATTGACCTGCGTCTGCCCGATCCCCGGCAGCTCGTACTCGACCGGGTCCTCCACCGTGAGCACGTTGGTGGTGGTGAAGTCCAGCGTCTGCAGCGCGGCGTAGAGCGTCGTCGACTTGCCCGAGCCCGTGGGCCCCGTCACGAGGACGATGCCGTGGGGCTGCTGCACCAGCCCCTTGAAGCGCACGAGCACCTGGCCGCTCATGCCCAGGCTCTCGAGCGTGAACTTCCACTCGCCCTTGTCGAGCAGGCGCAGCACGGCGCGCTCGCCGTGCGCCGAGGGCAGCGTGGAGACGCGCACGTCCACCGCGCGGCCCCCGATGCGCAGCGAGATGCGGCCGTCCTGCGGCAGGCGCTTTTCGGCGATGTCGAGCTCGGCCATGATCTTCAGGCGCGAGATGAGCGCAGCGTGCAGCGCGCGGTTGGGCTGGACGACCTCGCGCAGCGTGCCGTCCACGCGAAAGCGCACCGAGGAGCTGCGCTCGTAGGGCTCGATGTGGACGTCGCTCGCACCGTCCTGGATGGCCTGCGTCAGCAGCGCATTGAGCATGCGGATGATGGGCGCGTCGTCGGCCGACTCGAGCAGGTCCTCCACGGCGGGGAGGTCCTGCAGCAGGCGAGAGAGGTCCACTGCGCTCTCCACCTCACCCACCACGGCCGCCGCGCTCGACTCGCCGCCCGAGTAGGCGCTGGCGATGCGTCGCGTGAGGGCGGCGGCGCTCTCCTGCTCCATCGTGTCCACGGCGTAGAGCCGCTGCACCTCCCCCACAGCCGCCAGCGGGGTGTCCTCGGCGGCGTACAGCAGCAGCCGCTCGCCGTCGTCTTGCAGCAGCACGTTGTGCGCCTTGGCAAATCCGTAGGGCAGGGGGTGTCGGGCGGCCATCGAGGCGGGGCAGGCGGGTTGTGCTGGGCTGGCGGGTCGATCGCCTCAGGGCCGGGCCGGCGGCGCGGCCGGGGCCGGCGGAACCTGGGCCGGCGCGGCAGGCGCGTTCGCGGGGGGCGGCGCGGTGGAAGTCGCGGAAGGGGAGCCGGAGGGGGACGCGGCAGGGGTCGCGGCAGGGGTCGCGGCAGGGGTCGCAGCAGGGGAAGTGGGCCCGTTGGAGGGCGAATTCAGGGGCGGCAGCGCCGGGTTGCCCGTGATCGGCAGCAACGGGTTGTCCGAGGGCTGGGCGGCCTGCTGCTGGGCGCGGATGAGGTCGTAGCGGTCGATCGTCAGGCGCTCGCCGCTCACGCCGTCGCGCAGCACGCTCGGGCGCAGGAACACCATCAGGTTGGTGCGGTTCTTGGAGCGGCTCTCGCTGCGAAAGAGTTGCCCGACCATGGGCAAATCTCCCAGCAGCGGCACCTTTGACCTGGACTCCGTGAAGCGGTCCTCGATGAGGCCGCCGAGCACGATGATGCCGCCGTCGTCCACGACGACGTTGGTCTCGATCAGTCGCTTGTTCGTCGAGGGCCCGGCGTTCGAGGTGCCCGGGGCCACCTTCTCGCTGACGCTGGAGGATTCCAGGAAGATCGCCATGCGCACCGCGCCGCCTTCGCCGATCTGCGGCCGCACGCGCAGCGTCAGGCCCACGTCCTTGCGCTCGATGGTCTGGAAGGGGTTGACGGTGGAGCCGCTGGTGCCAGTGTTGGTGAACTGTCCGGTGATGAAGGGCACGTTGCTGCCCACCACGATCTTGGCTTCCTCGTTGTCCAGGGTGATCTGGTTCGGGGTGCTGACGATGTTGGTGTTGGTCTGGCTCTGCAGCGCGCGGGCGATGGCCGCCAGTGCGTAGGTGCCGCCGAAGTTGCGGATGAGGCCCAGGTTGATGCCCTCGGGGAGCTGCACCTTGCCGGCGACCGCTCCGGTCTGCAGGCTGACGATGTTGGCCCCGCCGGTGTTGAAGTTGGTGCCGCCTGCCAGCAGGTTCGTGTCGCCCCGGTTGCCGAGGATGCCCTGCCACTGGAAGCCGAAGTCCGCGGCGTTGTCGCCCGAGACCTCGACGATCATGCTCTCGATGTAGACCTGGGCACGCCGGGTGTCGAGCTGGTCGATCATCATCCGCACCTGGCGGTACAGCGGCTCGGGCGCCGTGATGATGAGGGAGTTGGTGGCCGGATCGGCCTGCACGAAGCCGCCGGTGGAAGGCGCGGCCGAAGCACTGATCGGCGCCGTGGCCTGGGGCGACGCCCCGCCCGGCCCGCCGCCTCCCGGTGCGGGGGCTGCCGGCACGGCAGAAGGTGCGGTGCCGCCTCCCGAGGCGCCGGCCCCGCCGCCGCCGGAGCCGGCGAAGGCCGCTCGCAGCACGGTGGCCATGCGCGTGGCGTCGGCGTTCTTCAGGTGCACCACCCAGATGTTGCCGCCAGGCCCGCCGCCGGGCATCGGGCGGTCCAGCCGCTCGATGGCCGCGCGGATCGAAGCCAGGCGCGCCGCATTGGGTGCGCGCACCAGCAGCGAGTTGCTGCGCGGCTCGGGCACGATCGTGCTGGCCGCCCCGGCCGCGCCCGGCACGCCGGGCACCACCTGCGCGGCCCCGCCTGCCGAGGCGTCGGTCAGGCGTTGCACCAGTGGCGCCAGGTCGGAGGCCAGCGCGTGC
>JBJTVI010000347.1:0-8218 GCA_046081145.1 Rubrivivax sp. | reverse complement strand
CTCGACGAGTTCGAGGACCCTCACCGTTCGCGTCGTGATCGCGGCACCTCGTGCACGGCTCAGGCCGGCGGCCCGGACGTACGCTGCACGGGCGGCAGGGGCAGCGCCGCTCCCCGGACCTCGACCGTGAACTCGGTGTAGGCGGGTGGCTCGGGGCCGCGCGCAGCGGCCTGGGCAGCCGCGGCGGCCCCGTCGCCGGCCCCGCCCAGGTTCTGCAGTTTCCACATCAGGTTGGCCGGCGAGTCGGCGTGGGCCACGGCCTCGTCCTGCGCCACCAGGCCCTCGGTGACCAGGCGGGTGAGATCCTGCTCGAAGGTCTGGGAGCCTGGCGCCATCGAGGCCTCCATGGCCTCCTTGACGCCGACGAAGTCGCCCCGCTCGATCATCTCGGAAACGAGCTTGGTGTTGCGCAGCATCTCCACCGCCGGCACCCGGCCACCGGCCATGGCGCGCAGCAGGCGCTGCGAGACGATGGCGCGCAGCGCGGCGGAGAGGTCGGACAGCAGGGCCGAGCGGGCGTCGTGGACGTAGAAGCTCAGGATGCGGCCCAGCGCATGCACGCTGTTGTTGGCGTGCAGCGTGGCCAGCACGAGTTGGCCCGACAGCGCCATCGACAAGGCCGCGCTCATGGTGTCACGGTCCCGGATCTCGCCGATCAGGATGCAATCGGGGGCCTGCCGCAGCGCATTGCGCAGTGCCGTCTGCAGCGATTCGGTGTCGCGGCCGACCTCTCGCTGGTTGATGATGGAGCGCTTGTTGGTGAACAGGAACTCGATCGGGTCCTCGATCGTGAGGATGTGGCCCGTCATCTGCTGGTTGCGCCACTCGATCATGGAGGCCAGCGTGGTGCTCTTGCCGGTGCCGGTGGCGCCGGCCATGAGCACGAGGCCGCGCTTTTCCAGCACCAGGTCGGACAGGCCGCGCGGCAGGCCGAGCTCCTCGGGCACGGGCACGTTGCCCGGGATGCAGCGCAGCACGGCCGCCAGTGAGCCGCGCTGCTGGAAGGCGGAGATGCGAAAGCTGCCGACCCCCGGCAGGCCGATGCCGGTGTTGAGCTCATGATGGGTGTCGAGCTCCTCGAGCTGCCCGGGCTTGAGGACCTCGGCCAGCAGGTTTCTCATCTGGCCCGGCGAGATCAGCTGTTCGGAGAGCTGCACGATCTGCCCGTCGATGCGGATCAGGATCGGGGTGTTGACGGCGAGGTAGACATCCGAGGCGCCGCGCTCGGCCATCAGCCGCAGCACGCGTTCCATGTTTCCGCTCATCGAAGCTCCCCGTGTCGCCCCCGGCCTGCCGCGCCTCAGGCCCGCAGCAGTTCGTTGATGCTCGTCTTGGCGCGCGTCTGCGCGTCCACCTTCTTCACGATCACCGCGCAGTACAGGCTGTAGCGGCCGTCTGCCGAAGGCAGGTTGCCGCTGACCACCACCGAGCCCGCGGGCACGCGCCCGTAGCCCACCTCGCCCGTGGCGCGGTCGTAGATCTTCGTGCTCTGGCCGATGTACACGCCCATGCTGATGACGGAGTTCTCCTCGACGATGACGCCCTCCACGATCTCCGAGCGCGCGCCGATGAAGCAGTTGTCCTCGATGATGGTCGGGTTGGCCTGCAGCGGCTCGAGCACGCCGCCGATGCCCACGCCGCCCGAGAGGTGCACGTTCCGGCCGATCTGCGCGCACGAGCCCACCGTGGCCCAGGTGTCCACCATCGTGCCCTCGTCGACGTAGGCGCCGATGTTCACGTAAGAGGGCATGAGCACGACGTTGCGCGCCATGAAGCTGCCGCGCCGGGCCACCGCCGGCGGAACCACCCGCACCCCGGCAGCGCGCAGCTGCGCCTCGTCGGCCTGAGCGAACTTGGTGGGCACCTTGTCGCAGAAGCCGAGTTCGCCCGCCCGCATCGATCGGTTGTCGTTCAGCCGGAAGCTCAGCAGCACCGCCTTCTTCACCCACTGGTTGACGCTCCACTGGCCCACGCCCTGGCGCTCCGCCACGCGCAACCGGCCGGCGTCGAGCTCGCCGATCACGTGCTCGACCGCCTCGCGGACCTCGGGCGCGTTGAGCGCGGAGATTTCGGCCCGGTTGTCCCAGGCGAGTTCGATGGTGGACTGGAGCAGGGCGGTCATGCGGGAACCTTGGAGGGTGAGGGGCGGGTGGCCCGGAAGTGGGCGACGATGCGCGAGGCAGCCTCCACGCACTCGTCGACACCGGCCACGAGCGCCAGGCGCAGCCGGCCAGCACCCGGGTTGTGCCCATGGGCCGGGCGGGCCAGGAAGCTGCCCGGCAGAACCGCCACATTGTATTGAGCCAGCAGCGCCAGGGCTGCGACGACGTCGTCGCCCGGGCCGCCCCGTGCGTCGGGCGGCACGGCGCACCACAGGTAAAAGCCCGCATCGGGCAGGCGCACGTCC
This sequence comes from Rubrivivax sp., assembly GCA_046081145.1. Lineage (GTDB taxonomy): Bacteria > Pseudomonadota > Gammaproteobacteria > Burkholderiales > Burkholderiaceae_C > Rubrivivax. Next base: position 5,811 of record JBJTVI010000347.1, on the reverse strand, counting down.
ATCACCTGCGCGAGCATCGGCGTGACGAGTTCGAACTTGCGCCGATAGAGCTCCCGGTTGGCCACCACGTGGGCCTCGTCGCCCCAGGCGGCGATGCTCGCGCGCTGCACCACCGGGCTCATGGCGCTGCCGTGGTAGGTGCGGTAGAGCAGGAACTGCCTGAGCACCCGCGCATCGCCGGCCACGAAACCCGATCGCAGCCCGGGCACGTTGCTGCGCTTGGAAAGGCTCGTGAAGACGACCAGACGCTCGAAGTCTGCCAGCCCGAGCGCACGTGCAGCCTGCAGGGCGCCCAGCGGGGGCTCGTCGCGGAAGTGGACCTCCGAGTAGCACTCGTCGCTGGCGATGACGAAGCCGTGGCGCGCGCTCAGCTCGAAGAGCTGCCGCCACTCCTGCAGCGGCAGCACCGCACCCGTGGGGTTTCCCGGCGAGCACACGAACAGCAGTTGCGTGCGCGCCCAGGTGGCCTCGTCGATGTCCTCCCAGCGTGAAGCGAAGTTGCGAGCGGGGTCGCTGTTGGCGAAGGCCGGGGCCGCCCCCGCCAGCAACGCCGCTCCCTCGTAGATCTGGTAGAAGGGATTGGGGCACACCACGGTGGCGCCGGGGCGGCTCGCATCGATCACGGTCTGGGCCAGCGCGAAGAGCGCCTCGCGCGAGCCGTTCACCGGCAGGAGCTGCGTGGCCGGGTCGAGCGTGACGCCGTAGCGCCGCTGCACCCAGGCCGCCGCCGCCTCGCGCAGGGCCGGCTCGCCGGCCGTGGCCGGGTAGACCGACAGGCCGGGCAGAGCCGCCACCAGGGCATCCTCGATGAATCCCGGGGTCGGGTGGCGTGGCTCGCCGATGCCCAGGCTGATCGGCCTGAGGTGTGCGGGCGGGCGGATCGGCGCCGTGAGCTCGCGCAGCCGCTCGAAGGGGTAGGGTTGCAGGCGCTCGAGCAGCGGGTTCATGGCCGCATTATCATGGGGAGGATGAGAGCCCGCCCGCTGCGCTTCGCGCTGGTCACCGCACTGCCGCTGGCGGTCGCATGGGGCTTGTGGCACCACCCGCACACGGGCTGGCTGGTGATGCTCGGCGTTCAGCTGGCCATTGCCGCCGGGGAGCTGCTGCCCGCACTGCGCCGCTCGGCGCCCGCCGAGCCGCCCTGCGGCTTCCACCCCTTCGTGCTGCGCCTGCACGTGCCCCTGCAGGCGGCTTTGCTGGCACTGGGGCTGTTCGTCGCGCTGCGCCCGGGCCACGGCGCGGGCACGGCCGTGCTGGCCGGGCTCGCCGTGGGCGGCGTGACCGGTGCATTGGGTATCACCATCGCCCACGAGCTCGGGCATTCGCGCTCGCGCCTGGACCGCGCCCTGGCCTGGCTGCTCATGGGCAGCGTGCTCTACGTGCACTTCATGGTCGAGCACTACCGAGGCCACCACGTGCGCGCCGCGACCGACGAGGATCCCGCCAGCGCGCGCCGCGGCGAGAGCGTGTGGCGCTTCCTGCCTCGCACCCTGGGCGGCGGGTGGCGCAGTGCCTGGGCACTGGAGGCGGCGCAACTCGCCCGCTGGCGGCGCGGCTGGGCCCGCAGCCCGCTTGCGTGGGCCGTGGCGGGGCAAGCTGCGGCGGTGGCGGGGCTCTTCCTGTGGCTCGGCCCGCTGGCGCTCCTGTTCTGGCTCGCGCAGGCCGCCTACGCGGTACTGCTGCTGGAGACCATCAACTACATCGAGCATTACGGCCTGCGCCGCGCCCAGATGCAGGGGCGGCCCGAGCCCTTCTCGGTGGGGCACGCCTGGAATGCCGACCATGCCCTGTCCAATGCGCTGCTGGTGAACCTGCAGCGCCACAGCGACCACCACATGCACGCCTGGAAGCCCTACCCGACCCTGGAGGCGCTGCCCGGGCCGCAGCTGCCCACCGGCTACTCGGGGTGCGTGTTCCTGGCCTGGGCCAGCCCGCTGTGGGTGCGCCTGATGGAGCCGCGCTTCACAGCCGCCCCTTGCAGCCCGACGCCCCGCAGCGGCAGCTGAGGCGGCCCTCGTGGTGGGTCTCGCCGTAGTCCACCGTGATCTCCTCGCCCGGTTCGATGTGCCGCAGGGCATAGAACTCCACCCGTCCCTGCCGGATGCACAGCCGCGCATTGGGGGCGCAGGAGTGGTTGGTGTAGCGCATCGGGTCAGCCGAGCGCGTGAAGTCGATCGCCCTGCGCGCCGACAGTTCGACGATCATGATCCGCTCGTGCCGCGTGGCGCGGATGCGCGCTTCAGCCACGCTGATGCTCTCGCCCCGGATCTCGCCGATCTTTCGGCGCGCGGCAATCGGCTCCTCGGCAAAGGCGCCCAGGCCGTCGATGCGGCTGGGCGCTGTTCGCACCGCGTACTTCTGGTAGGCCGGGCGCTCGCCTGGTGTGGGGTTCGCGCTCACGCGGACAGGCTCACGCGGTCATCGACCGGGCGTCGCGTTCAGGCGGTGGCACCGGGCAGCACCACCGGTGGGCCCAGCTTCCAGCCGCGCTTGCGGTGCTCGACCGTCACGAAGGTGCGGATGCCCCCGCGCACGAACCAGTCGGCGTGGATGCGCACGAAGCGCGGCGTGATCGCGTTCACCAGGTCGGCCAGGATCGTGTTGATCACCTTCTCGTGGAAGGCTCCCTCGTTGCGGTAGCTCCAGAAGTACTGCTTGAGGCTCTTGGTCTCCACGCACCAGCGATCGGAGACGATCTCGATGGTGAACTTGGCGAAGTCGGGCTGGCCGGTCAGCGGACACAGGCAAGTGAATTCCGGCACCTCGAAGCGGATCACGTAATCGCGCTCGGGGGCGGGATTGGGGAAGACGTCGAGGTGGCGGCTCGGCGCACTCGGGGGGACGTCGGGCTTGGCGCGCTGGCGCCGGGTCTGGGCAGGCATCGGTAGGGGGATCTCGAGGGCCGTCTGGCAAACCCCCGATGGTATCATCGCCAGAGGTCCCCGGCCCCAGGCTCGGACGAAAAATTCAATCTAATCAACGAGTTAGAAGGGTCTGCGGAACTGCGCCGCCCGTCCCCGCCCCATGCGCCTGAACCAGATCAAGCTCTCCGGATTCAAGTCCTTCGCCGAGCCCACCACCTTCCAGCTGCCGGGCCAGCGGGTCGGGGTGGTGGGGCCCAATGGCTGCGGCAAGTCCAACATCATGGATGCCGTGCGGTGGGTGCTCGGCGAGAGCAAGGCCAGCGAGCTGCGCGGCGAGTCGATGCAGGACGTCATCTTCAACGGCTCGGGCCAGCGCAAGCCCGCCAGCCGCGCCAGCGTCGAGCTCGTCTTCGATAACGCCGACGGCCGTGCCGGCGGACCCTGGAACGCCTTCCAGGAGATCGCGGTGCGGCGCGTGCTCACGCGTGACGGCACCAGCAGCTACTCGATCAACAACCAGACCGTGCGCCGCCGGGATGTGCAGGACGTCTTCCTGGGCACGGGGCTGGGCCCGCGCGCCTAAGCGATCATCGGCCAGGGCACGATCAGCCGCATCATCGAGTCTCGGCCCGAGGAGCTGCGGCTGTTCCTCGAGGAGGCCGCGGGCGTCTCCAAGTACAAGGAGCGCAGGCGCGAGACGGAGAACCGCCTCAAGGACACGCGCGAGAACCTCACCCGCGTCGAGGACATCCTGCGCGAGCTCGATGCCAACCTCGAAAAGCTCGAGCGCCAGGCCGAGGTGGCAGAGCGCTACACGGCGCTGCAGGACCAGGCCACGCTCAAGCAACACCAGCTGTGGTTCCTGCGGCACCGGGACGCCGCGGGCGAGGAGGCCCGCGTCCAGCACGCCTCACAGGAGGCAGCCACGGCGCTGGAGGCCCGCACGGCCGAGCTGCGCCGCGCCGAGTCCGAGCTCGAGACGGTGCGCCAGGCCCACTACGCCGCCGGCGACCGTCTGCACCTGGCGCAGGGGGCGCAGGCCGAGGCCGCGCTGGAGGTCAGCCGCCTGGAGGAGCGGATCCGCTACGTGGTCGACAGCCGCGCCCGCGTGCAGCAGCGCATCGCCGAGCTGCGCGCGAGCAACGCCCAGTGGGGGCAGCGTCAGGACGAGGCGCGCGCCGGGCTCGAGGAGCTGGCGCTGCAGCTGCAGCGGGCCCAGGAGCGGGTGGAGCTGCTTGCCGCACAGGCCGAGGAGCTCGGTGCTGGCCTGCCGGTGCATGACGATGCCCTGCGCCAGGCGCAGTCGCGGGTGAGCGAGCAGCGCCTGGAGGTGGCGCAGGTTCAGCAGCAGATCCAGGTGCTGGCCGCCCGCAGCCGCAGCCTGGACGAGCAGGAAAGGCAGCTCCACCAGCGTCGTGAGCGGCTGGCCTCCGAGCGCCAGGGGCTGGCCGCCCCCGACACCGCCCGGCTCGAGCAGCTGCGCGCTTCGGTCGAATCGGCCGAGCTCGGGCGCGGGGCGGCCGACGCTCGGCTGCATGCGCTGCAGGACGAAGTGCCCGCCCTGGACGAGCGCCGGCGCGAGCAGCAGCAGCAGGCCAACCGGGAAGGTGCCCGCCACGCGGAGATCGCGGCGCGCCTGGCTGCCTTGCGCGCGCTGCAGGAGAAGGTTCAGACCGAGGGCCGCCTGCAGCCCTGGCTGGCCCGGCACGGTTTGCAGGGCCTGGCTGGCCTGTGGACGCGCCTGCACGTGGAGCCGGGCTGGGAGGCGGCGCTGGAGTCGGCGCTGCGTGAGCGGCTGCACGCCCTGGAAGTCTCGCGCCTGGAGACGGTGCGTGCCTTTGCCGCCGATGCCCCGCCAGCTCGCCTGGCCTTCTACCACGCACCCCTGGCGGCAGCGCCTGTGCCCCAGCGGGCGTTGCCGCGCCTGGCCGACCGGCTGCGCCTGGGCGATGCGGCTTTGAGCGCGCTGCTGGGCGACTGGCTCGAGGGTGTGTACACCGCCACCACGCTGGAGGAGGCGCTGGCCCAGCGCGCCCTGCTGGCCCACGGCGAGTCGATCCTCACGCCCGAGGGCCACGCCGTTTCGCTGCACGCTGTGGCCTTCTACGCGCCCGATTCGGAGCAGGCCGGCATGCTCGCGCGGGCTCAGGAGATCGAAAACCTGGAGCGGCAGCTGCGCGCCCAGGCCCTGCTGGCCGAGGATGCCCGCGCCGCGCTCGTGCGGCTGGACGCGGCCTTCACCGAAGGCTCGCAGCAGCTCGCACAGGCCCGCCGCGAGGCGGCCGATGCCCAGGCGCGCGCGCACCAGCTGCAAGTCGAGCTGCTGCGCCTGGCGCAGCAGGCCGAGGCCGCCCAGACCCGCCGAACGCAGCTCGGGCACGACCTCGACGAGATCGACGCGCAGCTCGCCGCCGGCCAGGCCCGGCGCGAGGAGGAGCAGGGCCGCTTCGACGAGCTCGACATCGAGCTGGGCACGCAACAGGAGCGGCTGGCCGAGCTCGAGGAGCAGGCCATCGAGGCCGAGCGCCGGCTCGTGCAGGCCCGTGAGCAGCACCGCTCGCGCGAGCGCGAAGCGCAGGAGGCGGTCTTCGAGGTGCGGGCCCTGCGTGCACGCGGCGAGGAGCTGCAGCGCGTGGTGCAGACCGCCGAGGAGCAGGCCCGCCAGGCCGCCCAGGCGGGCGAGCAGCTCGAGATGGAACTGGGCACCCTGGACGATGCCGCGGCGCAGTCCGGGCTGCAGGCGGCGCTGGCGCTGAAGCTCCAGGGCGAGGGCGAACTCGGCGCCGTGCGCAGCGAATACGACGACCTGAGCGCGCGCCTGCGCAGCGGCGACGAGCAACGCCTGACGCTGGAGCGCAGCCTGGAGCCGCTGCGCGAGCAGATCACCAAGCTGCAGCGCGAAGAGCAGGCGGCGCAGCTCGGCGGCGCGCAGTATCTCGAGCAATTG
>JBJTVI010000346.1:0-7174 GCA_046081145.1 Rubrivivax sp. | reverse complement strand
CCTCCTCGGGTCTGGCCGACACGCTCGTGGCCAGCGCCACCTTGTCCGGCCGCGGCCTGCAGGCAACCGTCGGGATGCAGGTGGTGTCCGAAGAGCCCTCCATCTCGCTGGTGGTCACGCCTGCCCAGGGCATCAGCTCGGGCGCGCCGGCCACGGCCCAGGCGGTGGTGCGCGACGCCTCCGGCGCGCTGCTGCCCAACGCGATCGTGAGCTTCACCACCCAGGGTGGCCTGGGCAGCTTCAGCGCCGGCAGCGCGCTCACTGCCGCGGGCACCGGCTCGGCCAGCGTGGTGCTGCGCCCGGCGGGCGCCACCACCGCGGGCGCGGACATCGTGCGGGCGAGCGTGAGCGTGGGCGGCGTGACGCGCACGGCTCAGCAGACCGTGCAGTTCGTGCCGGCCCCGCTGACGGCTTCGCCTTCCATCGTGCTGAGCCTGACCAACACCACCGTCACGCCGCAGGTGCCCGCCGGCATCAGCCTGCAACTGCTAGACGGGCTGCAGCAACCCGTCTCGGGGGCGGTGGTGACACTGCGCACCGTCCGGGGCACGCTGGCGTCGGTCAGCGCGGCCTCGGTGCTCACCGGCAGCACCGGCCAGGCGAGCGCCACCTTGTCCTCGCTGGCCTCGGGAACGACGGGCGCCGACGAGCTCATTGCCACGGCCACGGTGGCGGGCGTGAGCGTGCAGCAAAGCCTCGGCTTCAGCGTCTCGGCGGCTGCGCCGACGCTGCAGATCACCTTGCAGCCCGACACGGCACTGCGTGCTTCCGCCAGCCCGCCGGCCACGCTCACCGCGACCCTGCGCGACGCGTCCGGCCAGCCGCAGGCGGGCCAGCTCGTGCGCTTCGAGGGCCTGAACGGGCTCACCCAGCTGAGCGCGCCCTCGGTGGTGACCAACGGCAGCGGGCAGGCCAGCATCACGGTGCGGCCCTCGAGCCCCCAGAACAACGCGGCCGAGCTGCTTCGCGCCAGCGCCACGCTGGCCGGGCGCGACCTGCAAGCCACCAAGGCGGTAGACCTGGTGCGCGAGTCCCCTTCCATCGAGCTCGGTTTCACCGGCAGCTCCACCGCGACGCAGGCCGTGCCGGCGGGCGTGAGGGCGATCGTGCGCGACCTGCGCGGCAACGTCGTGCCCAACACCATCGTGCGCTTCTCCACGCAGGGCGGGCTCGGCGCCTTCAGCGTCTCGAGCGTCGCCACGGCCGCCGACGGCTCGGCCGGGGCCTTCGTCTCGCCGACGACGGCCACCACCACGGGCGCCGACACGGTGCTGGCCACCGCGACGGTCGAGGGCGTGACGGTGTCGGCCACCCAGGTGGCCCAGTTCGCCGCCTCCGGAACCGGCACGGCCACGCTGCGCCTGGGGCTGAGCGCCACCTCGATCAGCTCGGCCTCCCCTGGCACCGTCACCGCCACGCTCACCGACTCGCGCGGCAACGCGGTGCCGGGGCAGGTGGTCACGTTCACGGTGGTGCGCGGCCTTGCGCGGGCGAGTGTCGGCACGGCGCTGACCAACGCACAGGGGTTGGCCACCACCTTCCTTTCGCCGACGAATCCCGCCGGAGCCGGTGCAGACGAGGTGACCGGCACGGTGACGCTCGGCGGAACGCCGCTCTCGGATACCAAGGGCTTCGAGATCAACGCCACGAACGTCACGCTGGCTTTCGACGCGCTGACCCCGGCGGGCTTCACGCTGGCCGAGTACGCGCAGACGCCCCTGACGCTGCGCCTGGGCAACGTCAGCGTGGGCTCCCCGGTCAACCTGAGCGTCACCTCGTCGTGCCTGGCCAGCGGCAAGGCCTCCATCTCGCCGTCGACCTTCACTGCCACGACAACCTCGGTGACGCTGCTCTACAAGGACAACGGTTGCGGTGCCCTGCAGCAGCAGGACGCGATCCAGGCGGTGGTGGTGGGTTCGGCCAACGCCGCCACCCTGACGATGCCCCTGTCCAAGCCGGGGGTGTCGAGCATCGCGTTTGTGCAGGCCGCGCCGGACACGATCTACCTGCGCGGTACGGGCCTGGGCGAATCGTCCACCGTCACCTTCGAGGTGCGCGATGCCGCGGGCAACCCGCTGCGTAACCAGCGCGTGCAGGTGACGCTGCTCACGGGTTCGGGCGGGCTCACGATGGAGGGCCTGGCGGCCAACACGGCGGTGCCGCTGGACACGGATGCCAACGGGCGCGTGAGTGCGCGCGTCAACGCTGGCACGGTGCCCACCCCCGTGCGCATCCTGGCCAGCATCACGCTGGGCAGCGGTGCGGTGGTTTCCACCGTCTCGAGCAACCTGAGCGTGGCCGTGGGCTTCCCTTCGCAGCTGAACTTCTCGCTGTCCCAGGTCACCCTGAACATCGAGGGCTACGACCGCGACGGCACCACCAACCAATACTCGATCATCGCCTCCGACCGCAATGGCAACCCCGTGCCGGCCGGCACCACGATCAATTTCGTCACCGAAGGCGGAACGATCGAGCCAGCCAAGCAGACCCAGCTCGTCGCGGGCCTGGCCAGGTCCACGGCGAATTTCCTGTCCTCGAGCCCGCGGCCGATCGACGGGCGCATCACCGTGACAGCCTATGCCCTGGGCGAAGAGTCCTTCCTCGATCGCAATGGCGACAACGCCTGGAACGCGGGTGAGCCCTACCAGAACCTGGGCGATGTCTTCAAGGACCGCAACTTCGACGGCCTGTACGACCCGCTGGAGGACGAACTCATCCCGCTGCAGGGCGTGCCGCAGTCCCAGAGTTGCGCCGTGACGCTCTCGACGGGCGAGGCGCTGCTGCTGGGCGTGAACGCCAGCATTCCCTCCACGAGCGCGACGCCCCCGCTGCCCTCCAGCACCTGCGACGGCACCTGGAGCGGGCCGGGCAAGGTGTTCGTGCGCCGGGCGGCCGAGACGGTGCTCTCCACCTCCGCAGCCCGGCCGCTGTGGGCCAGCGTGAGCGGCCTGGAGGCCACCTGCCGCCGCATCCGGCTGCAGACTGGCCCGCTGGCTCTCGGCACCTCCAGCCCGCCCTCGGTGCGCCGGGCGCTCGTCTCGGGCGACACCTGGTACAGCACGGCCGCCGAAGGGGTGCTCTCCTTTCTCATCGCCGATGCCAACCCGGGCCGCCCGGCACCCAACCCCACCGGCGACCTCACCGACAGTGCCAACTGGACGGTGCTGCCGCGCCTGAACCCGGTGGCTCGGGGCAGCATCGTCAGCGCCAGCACCTCCTCACGCGGGATGGCCGCGGCGCTGGCCGGCGGCTCTCCAGTGGCGAACACGACCGAGGCAACGCTTGCCGGGGTGAGCTACAGCTTCACCGACCCGGCGGTGACCGAGGGGGTGATCACCCTCTCCGTGAAGTCCCCCAGCGGCCTGGAGGTGACCTACAGCATCCGGGTGGACCGCAGCCGCGCGCCCACCTCGAGCTGCACGGTCGACCCGTGAGCCCAGCGCCTGCGGCGCATGGCCTGCTGCTGGCCCTGGTGGGCATGCCCGGCTCTGGCAAGTCCACGGTCGGGCGCCACCTGGCCCGCCAGCTCGGCTGCGACTTCGTGGACACCGACACCGAGCTCGAAAACCGGCTGGGCATGCCGGTGCGCAGCTTCTTTGAGCTGCATGGCGAGGAGGCCTTTCGCCAGGCCGAGCAGGAGGTGGTGGGGGAGTTGAGCCGGCGCCGCGAGGGCGTGATCGCCACCGGTGGAGGGGCGGTCCTGCGGCCTGCCAACCGCGAGGCCCTGCGTGAGCGGGCCCGCGTGGTCTACCTGCGGGCCAGTCCCGAGGAACTCTACCGGCGGCTGCGGCACGACACGCGCCGGCCCCTGCTGCAGGTGGCCGACCCGCAAGGGCGGCTGCGCGAACTCTTTCGCGAGCGCGACCCCTTGTACCGCCGCACCGCCCACTACGTGATTGAGGCGGCGCGCCCGACCGTGCCGGGGCTCGTGTCGATGATCCTCATGCAGTTGGAGGTGGCCGGGCTGCTCGATCCCGCCCGGGTGCCGGCCACGATCGGCCGAGACGCACCCGCCGACTGATGCCACGCGGGTGGGGCGATGGCCTCGATCCCCGGGCCGACCCTGCCGCTACACTGGATCCATCATGGTCTCGAAAGATGGTGGCGCCGTCCTCTCTCGCGGCGGCGCGCAGGCGCCGGATCGTCTGAACGTGGCCACCGGCACGGGCAGCTACGACATCCTGATCGGCACCGCGTTGCTGGAGGATCGCGCCAGTTGGGCCGGCCTGCCCGAGAGCGCGCAGGGCGTCATCGTCACCAACTCGGTGGTCTCGCCGCTGCTGGCCGGCCGGCTCCAGCGCGGCCTGGCGGGGCGCCATGCGCGGCTGAGCGTAGTGGAGTTGCCCGATGGCGAGGCCCACAAGGACTGGCGCACGCTCCAGCAGATCTTCGACCACCTGATCGAGCACGAATGCGACCGTCGCACGGTGCTCTACGCCCTGGGTGGCGGGGTGGTGGGTGACATCACGGGATTTGCCGCCGGTTGCTACATGCGCGGCGTGCCCTTCGTGCAGGTGCCCACCACGCTGCTGGCCCAGGTGGATTCCTCCGTGGGCGGCAAGACCGCGATCAACCACCCGCTGGGCAAGAACATGATCGGGCTGTTCAACCCGCCTGCGCGGGTGGTCTGCGACCTGAGCGTGCTGGAGACGCTGCCGGGCCGCGAGTTTGCCGCCGGCATGGCCGAGGTGGTGAAGTACGGGCCGATCGCCGATGCGGGCTTTCTCGCGTGGATCGAGGCGAACGTGCAGGCTCTCCTGCGCAGGGATGCGGCTGCCGTGGCGCATGCGGTGCGCCGCTCCTGCGAGATCAAGGCGCAGGTGGTGGCAGCCGACGAGCGCGAGAGCGGGCTGCGGGAGATCCTGAACTTCGGCCATACCTTCGGCCACGCCATCGAGGCTGCAACGGGCTTCGGCACCTGGCTGCACGGCGAGGCTGTGGCCTGCGGGATGGGGCTGGCCAGCGCGCTGTCGGCACGGCTCGGCCAGGTGAGCCCGGAGTTCGTGGAGCGCCTGCACGCGTTGCTGGGGCAGTTCGCGCTGCCCATGCGGCCACCGGATCTGGCGCCGGAGACCTGGCTCGAGCTCATGCGGCGCGACAAGAAGGCACAGGCCGGGCAGATCCGCTTCGTGGTGCTGCGGGGGGTGGGCGAGGCGGTCGTGCGCCCGGTGAGCGACGAGATCGTCGCGGACCTCATTCGCGCGGCCGCCTGAGGGGCCGCCTGAGGGGCCGCGTGTGGCACGTCTGGCAAGGTTTCCGGGCGCCGGGCTGGCCCACCACGTGGTGCAGCACGGGCACAACGGAGCCCTCATCGTGTGCGACGAGGAGGACAGGCGGATCTGGCGTGCCCTGCTGGCCGAGGCGCTGGCCACCACGCGGGTGGCCTTGCACGCCTGGGTGCTGCTGCCGGACCATTTCCACCTCGTCATGACCCCGGCAGCCGAAGGGGACCTGGGCCGGCTCATGCAATCGCTGGGTCGACGTTACGTGGCCTCGTTCAACCGGCGCCATCGGCGCAGCGGCACGCTGTGGGACGGGCGCTACCGCGCCTGCCTGCTGGAGCCGGGCGCACAGGTGCTGAGCAACCTCCTCTTCGTGGACACCCATCTGCACCGCCGTGGTGCGCCTGAAGACGAGGCGGCGGACGCGTCGAGCTTGCGGCACCACCTGGGCGGCAACCGCGATGCGCTGCTGGTGGACCCGCCCGAGTGGTGGTCGCTGGGCAACACGCCCTTCGAGCGGCAGGCGGCCTACGCCCGGCTGATCGAAGCCGGGCTGCCCACCGAGGAAGTGGGGCGCATCGCGGCGGCCGTCCGGCGGGGCTGGCCGCTGGGGTCCTCCCGATTCGTCGCCGATCTCGCGGCCCGCACGGGGTCTGCCGCCGCTCCGCGACCGAGGGGCCGGCCGCCTCGCGTGCCCGGGCGCTGAAGCAGCCGCGTGGCGCGACCCGGCCGTGAGATGTGAGGCCGGAGGCTGGGCTCGGGTTGCTCGGGCCGCAAGGCGGGGCCGAGGGCACTCCGGGCATTCCGGCCACTCGGGAGAAACGGGAGACACGGGAGACACGAGATGCGATCGGGACGCTCCGGACGCTCGGGACGCTCGGGGCACTCCGGGCTCGGTGGGCTTGATGACAGCGCTGACGCCATCTGGTGCTGCCCTTTGGCGGGGGTGCAGGCACAGGCTGGTTTGGAATTTGCAAAGGCAGGCCAAGCTCGAAGGAATAGATGTGGCCCCATTTATCCGGTCGCTAGCTGAGAGAGTTTCTATAAATCACTCTGACCCTCAAAAATCGTCGTTGAGCTGATTGCTGCGCCGCAGTATGCTCGGCGCCCCACTTCGTCGTGGGACTGGAGCCTGCCATGAGCCATGACCTGACCCCCACCCCGGAGACGCTCGAGGACGCACGCCGCCTGGGCCTGTACGCGGCTGATCGCGAACACGATGCCTGCGGGGTCGGGTTCGTGGCCCACATCAAGGGCGCCAAGGCCCATGGCATCGTCCAGCAGGGGCTGAGAATCCTGGAAAACCTCGACCACCGCGGGGCCGTGGGCGCCGATGCGCTCATGGGCGACGGCGCCGGGATCCTGATCCAGATCCCCGACGAGTTCTACCGGGCCGAGATGGCTGCCCGTGGCGTCGACCTGCCGCCCCCGGGCGAATACGGCGTGGGCATGATCTTCCTGCCCAAGGAGCATGCCTCGCGGCTGGCCTGCGAGCAGGAGCTCGAGCGTGCCATCCGTGCCGAGGGCCAGGTGCTGCTGGGCTGGCGGGATGTGCCGGTGGACCGCGACATGCCCATGAGCCCCACCGTGCGTGCCAAGGAGCCGGTGATCCGCCAGCTCTTCATCGGGCGCGGCCCGGACGTGATCGTCCCCGATGCGCTGGAGCGCAAGCTCTACGTGATCCGCAAGACCGCCTCGGCGGCGATCCAGGCACTCAAGCTCACGCACGGCCGCGAGTACTACGTGCCGAGCATGAGCTGCCGCACCGTCATCTACAAGGGGTTGCTGCTGGCCACCCAGGTGGGGCAGTACTACCGCGACCTGGCCGACCCTCGTACCGTCTCGGCGCTGGCCCTGGTGCACCAGCGCTTTTCCACCAACACCTTTCCCGAGTGGCCACTGGCCCACCCGTACCGGATGGTGGCCCACAACGGCGAGATCAACACTGTCAA
>JBJTVI010000345.1:0-9804 GCA_046081145.1 Rubrivivax sp. | reverse complement strand
CTTCGTCGTGCTCGACGACGAGCACCGAGTTGCCCAGGTCGCGCAGGCGCACGAGCGTGGCCAGCAGCCGCTCGTTGTCGCGCTGGTGCAGCCCGATGCTGGGTTCGTCGAGCACGTACATCACGCCCGTCAGGCCCGAGCCGATCTGGCTGGCCAGCCGGATGCGCTGCGCCTCGCCGCCGGAGAGCGTGTCGGCGCTGCGCTCCAGGCTCAGGTAGGGCAGCCCGACATCGACGAGAAAGCGCAGCCGCGCGCGGATCTCGCGCACGATCTTCTCGGCGATCGCTGCCTTGGCGCCTTCCAGGCGCAGCCCATCGAACCAGGCCAGGCACTCGGCGAGCGTGGCGCGCTCCAGGGCGTAGATGGGGCGGCCGGCCGGCGGCGGCTCGGCCGCGGGTGCGGCCCCCGGTGCGGCCGGGGCGGCCGGGGCGGCCGGGGCGGCGAGGCTGCCGTCGGCCGGCGCTGCCGGCTCGATGAGCACATGACGCGCCTCGCGCCGCAGCCGCGTGCCTTCGCAGGCCGGGCAGGGCCGGGCTGCCTGGAATCGCGCGAGCTCCTCGCGCACCGTGGGCGAGTCGGTCTCGCGCCAGCGGCGCTCGAGGTTGGGCACGATGCCTTCGAAGGGATGGCGCCGGCGCACGCTGCGGCGCTTGCCCGGCGCGCCCTCGGCCTCGTAGGTGAACTCGATCTCCTGGCTGCCCGAGCCGTGCAGCATCACCTGCTGCACGTGCGGCTCGAGCTGCTCGAAGGGCGTGTCGAGCTCGAAGCCGAGGTGGCGCGCCACGCCCTGCAGCAGGCCGAAGGTGTAGGGGTTGCGCCGGTCCCAGCCCTTGACCGCGCCGCTGGCCAGGCTCAGCGACGGAAAGGCCACGACCCGCAGCGGGTCGAACACCGTCACCTGGCCCAGGCCGTCGCACGACGGGCAGGCGCCCAGCGGGGAGTTGAAGGAGAACAGGCGCGGCTCGAGTTCGGGCAGCGCGTAGCTGCAGTGCGGGCAGCCGAAGCGCCGGCTGAAGGCGTGCTCGATGGGCGCCGTGCCCGCCGGCGCGTCGGCAGCAGGCACTTCAAGCGCGACCGCGCGCCCGTCGGCCAGGCGCAGCGCCGCCTCGAAGCTCTCGGCCAGGCGCTGCGTGGCCCCGGGCGAGACGCGCAGCCGGTCCACCACGATGTCGATGTCGTGCTTCTCGTTTTTCTTCAGGGCCGGCAGCGCATCGGCCTCCACCACGGCACCGTCCACCCGAAAGCGCACGAAGCCCTGGGCCTGCCACTGCGCGAACTGCTCGACGAACTCGCCCTTGCGGTCGCGCACCACCGGGGCCAGCACCATGAGCCGCGTACCTTCGGGGCGGGCCAGGCAGGCATCGACCATCTGGCTCACGCTTTGCGCCGAGAGCCGCACCGCGTGGTCCGGGCACCAGGGTGTGCCCGCGCGCGCGTAGAGCAGCCGCAGGTAGTCGTGGATCTCGGTGATCGTGCCCACCGTGGAGCGCGGGTTGTGCGAGGTGGCCTTCTGCTCGATGCTGATGGCCGGCGACAGGCCCTCGATGACGTCCACGTCGGGCTTGTCCATGAGCTGCAGGAACTGCCGCGCGTAGGCCGACAGGCTCTCCACGTAGCGGCGCTGCCCCTCGGCGTAGAGAGTGTCGAAGGCCAGGCTCGACTTGCCCGAGCCCGACAGGCCCGTGATCACCACGAGCGCGTGCTTGGGGATGTCGAGGTCGACGTTCCTGAGGTTGTGCGTGCGCGCGCCGCGCACGCGCAGCCAGGCCGATTCGGGGGGGAGCGCGCTGCGGGGCGGAAGGGACATCTGCGGGCCGCTTGAAGGGCAACCGGTCATGATAGCGGTGCGCCCGTCCGCGCGCCGGGTGGCGGCATGGGGGTGCCAGATAGGCCACCGGACACGCTGCCGGACAGGCCGCCGGATGAGCCGCCGGATGGACCGACGGATGGACCGCCGGATGGACCGACGGATGGACCGACGAAGGGGTAGCCGGACAGGCGGCCGGATGGACCGTTGAAGGGGTTGCCGGACGGGCCCTTGGACGGTTCTCGTTCAGGCCGGCTCGGCCAGCACCTGCAGGATCGGCTCGCCGTAGGCCTGCAGCTTCTTGGCCCCCACGCCGCCGATGGCCGCCAGCGCGGCCAGCGACTGCGGGCGCTCCTGCGTCATCTGCACGATTGTGGCGTCGTGGAAGATGACATAGGCGGGCAGGCCGTGCGCGCGCGCCACCTCGGCGCGCCAGGCCTTGAGTGCGGCCAGGCGCGCCTGCCCATGCGCGTCCAGCGCCGCGGCGGTTGTCGCGGCCGTGGCGGCCCTGGCAGCCCTGGCACCCGCCCCGGGGGCCGCGGCGCCTGCGCCGCGCCCGCCCCGGGCGCCGCGGGCAGCCTTGTGAGAGGAGATGGGGTCGGCCGGCACGCGCAGCTGCAGCTGCACCTCGCCGCGCAGCACCGCGCGCGCGCTCGGCTCGAGCCCGAGCGTGCCGTACTCGCCCGCTGCGCGCAGGTGGCCCAGCGCGATGAGCTGGCGCACCACGCCGCGCCACTGGCTCTCCGACACGTGCGCGCCGATGCCGAAGGTGGAGAGCGACTCGTGGCCGTGCTGGCGCGTCTTGTCGGTGGCCTTGCCGCGCAGCACGTCGATGAGGTGGCCGGCGCCGAAGGAGAGGTCGCTGTGCTGCTGGAAGCGGTAGATGCACGACAGCGCCATGCGCGCAGCCTCGGTGGCATCCCAGGTGGCCGGCGGCTGCAGGCAGTTGTCGCAGTTGTCGCAGCCCACGCTGCGCAGCCGGACCGGTTGGGCGGGGTTGCTGCCGGCCCGGCCAGGCGCGCCGCCTGCCTCGTAGGCCTCGCCGAAGTAGCGCAGCAGCCGCACGCGCCGGCACTCGGTGGTCTCGGCCAGCGCCAGCAGCGCCTCCAGGCGCGCCCGCTGCAGCCGCTTGAAGGCCTCCTCGCCCTCGCCCTCGTCGATCATGCGGCGCTGGTTGACGACGTCGGACAGCCCGTAGGCCATCCAGGCGTCGGCGCTCTCGCCGTCGCGCCCGGCGCGGCCCGTCTCCTGGGAGTAGGCCTCGATGTTCTTGGGCAGGTCCAGGTGGGCGACGAAGCGCACGTCGGGCTTGTCGATGCCCATGCCGAAGGCCACGGTGGCCACCATCACCAGGCCCTCCTCGCGCAGGAAGCGGTCCTGGTGGGCGCGCCGCACCTCGGGCTCCAGCCCGGCGTGGTAGGGCAGCGCAGGCACGCCCTCGGCGCTCAGCCACTGCGCGGTGTCCTCGACCTTGCGCCGGCTCTGGCAGTAGACGATGCCCGAATCGCCTGCGTGCTCCTCCCGCAGGAAGCGCAGCAGCTGCGTGCGGGCCTGGTCGCGCTCGACGATGGTGTAGCGGATGTTGGGGCGGTCGAAGCTCGAGACGAAGCGGCGCGCGGGGCCCAGCGCCAGGCGCTCGACGATGTCGGTGCGGGTTTGGTCGTCAGCGGTGGCGGTGAGGGCCACGCGCGGCACCCCGGCGTAGCGTTCGTGCAGCACGCCCAGGCCCAGGTACTCCTCGCGGAAATCGTGGCCCCACTGGCTCACGCAGTGCGCTTCGTCGATCGCCACCAGGCTCAGCAGCCCGCGTTCGTGCAGCGAATCGAGCATGGCCAGCAGCCGCGGCGTGAGGATGCGCTCGGGCGCGGCATACAGCAGCACCAGGCGACCGGCCAGCAGCTCGCGCTCGATGCGCCGCGCCTCCTCGCCCTCCAGCGTGCTGTTGAGGAAGGCCGCGTGCACGCCGGCCTCCTCCAGGGCGCCGACCTGATCGTGCATGAGCGCGATGAGCGGGCTCACGACCAGCGTGACGCCGCGCCCCTGGCGGTGGCGCACGATGGCGGGCACCTGGTAGCACAGGCTCTTGCCCCCGCCGGTGGGCATGAGCACCAGCGCGTCGCCGCCACCGGCCACGTGCGTGACGACCTCGGCCTGCTCGCCGCGAAAGGCGGTGTAGCCGAAGACCTCGCGCAGCACCTGCAGCGCCTGGGCCGACAGCCCGGCCTGGGCAGGCGCGGGCCCGGGCGGGGACAGCGGCGCATCGAGGGCGCCGGGTTCGGCCAGGTCCGGGGGCAGGTGCAGCGAGTCGGTCATCGGCGGGCGCGATCGTACGCGTTCGGCGCGGCGCGCGGCGTGTGCCGGTCTCCCCCCGCGGAGGGATCCTGCGGGCCCCCGTCGGGGCGATGGACGCGCCAGGCCCCCTCGTTATCATGGCCTTCACGCATTGCGCCCCACCCCCATACTTCATCCGTCTTCAGCAAGGAGAGCCGCCATGGCCTCGGTCAACAAAGTCATCCTCGTCGGCAACTGCGGCCGCGACCCCGAAGTGCGCTACGCCCCCAGCGGCGCGGCCATCTGCAACATCTCGATTGCCACCTCCAGCCGCCGCAAGGACAAAGCCTCCGGCGACACGGTGGAAGACACCCAGTGGCACCGCGTCACCTTCTACGACCGCCTGGCCGAGATCGCCGGCGAGTTCCTCAAGAAGGGCCGGCCGGTGTACGTCGAGGGCCGCCTGAAGTACGGCAAGTACACCGACAAGGACGGCATCGAGCGCAACACGGTGGATATCGTGGCCACCGAGATGCAGCTGCTCGGCGGCCGCGAGGGCGGCATGAGTGCCGACGAGGGCGGGGGCGGCTCCGCTTCGCGCGGGGCGGGTGGCGGGCGCGGCGGCGCGTCGGCGCCGGCACCGGCCCCCAAGCCGGCCGGCAAGCCGGGCGGCTTTGCCGACATGGACGACGACATCCCGTTCTAGGGTGTGGCGCGCCTGGCGGCCACCGGTGTGGGCGGGCAGGCACGGGTTGATGCGGTGTGACGCCCCCGGGGCTGGCCGCTAGGATCGGGTCGTCTCCCCTCCACTGGAGCGCCCTGGATGAAATCCCCCTTGGCTGCCTGCATGGGCCTGATGGCACGGCCTGACCGTCCTTCTCGCCCCTCTCGCCCCTTGCGCCCCCTCGGTGTTCCCCGCGGTGTCCGCGCTGCCCGCAAGGCGCGATCCGCCTGGGGCGTGGGCAGGCGCCTGTGCCTGGGCCTTGGGCTTCTCGGCTGCGCCGCACTGCTGCTGGGGAGCCCCGGCGAGGCGCGGGCCCAGCCGAGGAAGGACACGATCGTCCTGGCCATGACGCTCGAGCCTCCGGGCCTGGATCCGACCGCCGGCGCGGCCTCGGCGATTGCCGAGATCACGCTCTACAACATCTTCGAGACGCTCACCAAGGTGCAAAGCGACAGCAAGGTCACGGGGCTGCTGGCCGAGAGCTGGACAGCCTCGAGCGACCTCAAGACCTGGTCCTTCAAGCTGCGCCCGGGCCTGAAGTTCCACAACGGCGAGCCTTTCAGTTCGGCCAGCGTGAAGTTCTCCTTCGAGCGCGCCGTGTCCAAGGAGAGCACCAACAAGGACAAGGCGGTTTTCGCCAACATCGAGCGCATCGACACGCCGGACGCCAACACGGTGGTGCTCAACCTCAGGAACGGCAACCCCGATCTGCTCTTCCAGCTCGGCCAGGCCACCGCCATCATCGTCGAGCCCCGGAGCGTGGCCACCAACGCCACGCAGCCCGTGGGCACGGGCCCCTACCGGCTCGAGGCCTGGGCACGCGGCTCGAGCGTGACGCTCTCGCGCTGGGAGGGCTACCGCGCGGCCAAGTCGGTGGCGCTGCGCCGCGTGCAGATGCGCTTCATCAGCGACCCGGCCGCCCAGGTGGCCGCGCTGCTGTCGGGCGACGTCGATGTGTTCCCGCGTGTGTCGGCCGCCAAGAGCCTCAAGCAGTTCGAGGCCAACAAGAAGTACCAGGTGCTCATTGGCGGCTCGCGCGCCAAGACCATCCTGGCCATGAACAACAAGAGAAAGCCGCTGGACGACGTGCGCGTGCGCCGCGCCATCTACGCCGCCATCGACCGCCAGGCCGTGATCGAGGGCGCGGCCGACGGCTTCGGCACGCCCATCGGCAGCTACTACGTGCCCGGCGCCCCGGGCTATGTCGACACCACCGAGCTCAACCCCCACGACCAGGCCAAGGCGCGCGCGCTGCTGCACCAGGCGGGCATCACGCCACCGCTGGAGCTCACGATGAAGCTGCCGCCCACGCCCTATGCACGCCAGGGCGGAGAGGTGATCGCTGCGCAACTCGCCAAGGTCGGCATCAACGTGAAGATCGAGAACGTCGAGTGGGCGCAGTGGCTCTCGGGCGTGTACGGGCAGAAGGCCTACGACCTCACCGTGATCGCGCACGTGGAGCCGCTGGATTTCGGCAACTTCGCGCGCCCCAACTACTACTGGGGCTACGAGTCGGCCGAGTTCAACGCGATGTGGGACAAGATCCGCGCCACGATCAAGCCCGAGGAGCGCAACAAGCTGATGGCCGATGCGCAGCGCTTCGTCGCGCGCGAGGCGGTGGCGGCCTACCTCTACCAGCCCACCTGGATCACGGTGGCCAACGCGCGGGTCAAGGGCTTGTGGAAGGACATGCCGCTGTTCGTCAACGATCTGTCGGCGATGAGCTGGCAGTAAGGGGGCCGCCTTCGCTGGCTCCCTGCGGCCCCGGGCCCTGTTGCGCCTGCCAGGCCAGCGCCGCCTCGTAGAGCCGGTTGCGCGGCGCGGCGCCGAGCTCGGCGGCCAGCGCCACGGCGCGCTTGAGGGGCAGCTCGCGCAGCAGCCCCTGCAGCAGCCGCTGGGCGGCCGGATCCAGCGCCGCCTCGCCGTGGGCGCCGCCCGCGGGCGCTTGGGCGTGCAGCACCAGCACGAACTCGCCTCGCACCCGGTGGGTGTCCGCCTCGAGCCAGGCGGGCAGCTGCCCGGCCGGCAGCGTGACGATGGTCTCGAACTGCTTGGTGAGCTCGCGCCCGAGCGTCAGGCGGCGCGCAGGCGCACGCGCGGCCAGCTCGGCGGCGAGCTCCACCACCCGGTGCGGCGATTCCAGCACGATCTGCGCAGCCGGCGCCGCACACAGCCGATCCAGTGCGCTGCGGCGCTGCGCCCCGCGCGGCGGCAGGAAGCCCTCGAAGGCGAACCCGGCGGCCTGGGTGTCGCCCGCCACGCTGAAGACGGCCAGTGCGCTGCTGGGCCCCGGGATCGGAATGACGCGGTGGCCCGCGGCCACCACCGCGGCCACGAGCCGCGCGCCGGGGTCACTCACCGCAGGCGTGCCGGCGTCGCTGGCGTAGGCCACGCGTTCGCCCTGCTCGAGGCGGGCGCACACCTGCTGCGCCGCCTGCGCCTCGTTGTGGGCATGCAGCGCCAGGAGCGGCCGGGCGATCCCCAGGTGGGCCAGCAGCGCGCCGGTGTGGCGCGTGTCCTCGCAGGCCACGGCATCGGCGCGCGCGAGCACGTGGATGGCGCGCAGGCTCAGGTCGGCGAGGTTGCCGATGGGGGTGGCCACCACGTACAGCGCGGCTGGCGGATACTGCTGCGCGCCGGCAGCCGCCTGGGCGGCTTGCAGGAGCAGGGGGGCATCGATGGTCACGGCACGGGCCCGGGCAGGAAGCACGACATGGCTGGGCGATGGCGCCGAGGCGCGCGCGCAGCACCACCTCGAGCAGCACGGTCTCGTGCTCGTGGCCAGGCATTATCGGGTGGCCAGGGGGCCGGGCGCACGTGCCGCGGAGATCGACCTGGTGATGCGCGAGCCGGACGGCACGCTCGTCTTCGTGGAGGTCCGCGCGCGGGCGCACGCCAGCCACGGTTGCGCCGCCGCCAGCGTCACCTTGGCCAAGCAGCGCCGCATCGTCTGGGCGGCGCAGCACTTCCTGCTGGCCTGGACGAGGCTGCCGCCGTGCCGCTTCGATGTCGTGGCGCTAGACGGGGCGACGCTGCAATGGATCCGCGGCGCCTTCGATGCCGCCTGAGGGCGGCCCCCCGTTGCACATCGGGCTGCCCCGGGCACGGAACCCGGGCTCGCCACCCGTGTCATAAGATGCACGATCATGGTGCTCGAACAACGCATCCAGCAGCAGTTTTTCGAGAGTGCGGACCTGCACAGCCAGGCTGCCGAGGCGCTCAGCCGCCCGGTGTCACAGGCGGCGCAGGCCGTGGCGGCCTGCCTGACGGCCGGGGGCAAGATGCTGGCTGCCGGCAGCGACGTGGGCGCGGCACTCGCCCTGGTGGTCTGTGCGGCCTTCACGGGGCGCTTCGAGCGCGAGCGCCCGCCGCTGGCGGCCTTTGCCCTGCGCGCGGAAGGCGCGGGTGGGGCTGGCGGCGCCGGTGCGCTCGCCCAGCAGGTGCGCGCGCTCGGACAGCCGGGAGACACCTTGCTGCTGATCGATACGGCCGCACCGGCCGATGCGCTGCTGCAGGCCGCCCAGGCGGCTCACGAGCGCGAGATGACGGTGCTGGTGCTCACGGGGTCGGATGCCGGCGCCTGGCGGGCTCGGCTGGCCGAGACGGATGTGCTGATGGCCGTGCCGCATGAGCGCGCAGCGCGGGTGGCGGAGACGCAGCTGCTCGTGCTGCACGGGCTGTGCGACGCCGTGGATCTTCAACTGATGGGTGAACAGGAGTTCGCATGAGTGGCACAGGCGGGAGCGGGCAGGCGCGCGGCGGCTGGAGCGGGCGCGCGGGCCGGGTGGTGGCGGTGGCGGCCCTGGGCGCCGCGGCGGTGGCTGGGCTGGGCGGCTGCGCGCCGCTGCTGGTGGGCGGCGCGGTGGTGGGCACCACGCTCGTGGCCATCGACCGGCGCACCTCGGGCATCCAGCTCGAGGACCAGAACATCGAGCTCAAGGGTGCCCCGCGCGCCCGAACGGCTGCGGGCGGGGATGCCGCGCACGTGAACGTCACGAGCTACAACCGGCTCGTGCTGCTCACCGGCGAGGTGCCCACCGATGCGGCGCGCCGCGCCGCCGAGCAGGCGGTGGCACAGGTGGAAAACGTGCGGTCCATCGTCAACGAGCTGGCGGTGGCGGGCACCAGCACCCTGACTTCTCGCTCCAACGACTCGATCCTCACGGGCCGCGTCAAGGCCGCCTTCCTCGACGGCGCCGTGCCTGCCGCGGCGGTGAAGGTCGTCACCGAGCGTGGCGTGGTGCACTTGATGGGGCGGCTGACCGAGCGCGAGGGCGAGCGCGCCACGCAGGTGGCCCGGCGGGTCCCGGGCGTGCAGAAGGTGGTGCGCGTCTTCGAGCCGATCACCGAGCAGGAGCTCGCCGCGATCCAGGGCCGGGCCGGCACGCCCGGGCGCTGAGCCGCGTCTCCAGTTCAACGCGGCGTGAGCCGCGTGATGAGACTCGAGGTATCCCAGCGCCGGCCGCCGGCTTGCTGCACGTCGCCGTAGAACTGGTCCACCAGCGCCGTGACCGGCAGCTTGGCGCCGTTGCGGCGGGCCTCGTCGAGCACCAGGCCGAGGTCCTTGCGCATCCAGTCCACCGCAAAGCCGAAGTCGAAGCGGCCTTCGACCATCGTCTTGCCGCGGTTGTCCATCTGCCAGCTCTGCGCCGCGCCCTTGCCGATCACCTCGAGCACGAGGTTCATGTCCAGGCCCGCGCGCAGGCCGAAGGCGATGGCCTCCGACAGGCCTTGCACCAGCCCGGCGATCGCCACCTGGTTGACCATCTTGGCCAGTTGCCCCGCGCCGCTCTCGCCCACGCGCGTGACGGCGCGGGAGAAGGCCATCGCCACGGGCTTCATGGCCTCGAAGGGCTCGGCGTCGCCCCCGCACATCACGGTGAGTGCGCCGTTGACGGCACCGGCCTGGCCGCCCGAAACCGGGGCATCGACGAAATGCAGGCCGCGCGAGCGCGCGGCGCCGTGCAGTTCGCGCGCCACCTCGGCCGAGGCCGTGGTGTGG
>JBJTVI010000344.1:0-7024 GCA_046081145.1 Rubrivivax sp. | reverse complement strand
ACCGTCGGCCGGTGCTGCCGGGGGGGCTCGCCATCCTCTACACCCTGGCCACGCACTTCGGCATCGAGGAGCTGCACCCCGCCAAGGGTGCGTTGCGCCAGGGCGTGATCGTCGACCTGCACCAGCGCTGGCAGGTGGCCCTGGAACAGGGGGGCATCGACCTGCGCGACCGCACGGTGTCGGCCCTGCAGCGGCGCTTCGGTGCCGATGTGGAGCAGGCTGCGCGGGTGCGCGGGCTCGCCGCCCACCTGCATGCGCAGGTGCAGCCCGATGCCGACGTGCAGGCCCGTCGCGAGCTGGGCTGGGCCTGCGAGCTGCACGAGCTCGGCATGGCCGTGTCGCACCACGACTACCACCGCCATGGCGCCTACCTGGTCTCGAACCTGGATGCCGCGGGCTTCTCGCAGAGCCAGCAGCGCCGCCTGGGTCAGCTCGTGCTCGCGCAGCGCGGCGGCCTGCGCAAGGTAGGAGTGGCTGGGCGACGAAGCCTTTGCGTGGCGCGCCCTGTGCCTGCGGCTGGCCATCATCAAGTGCCACAGCCGTCAGCCGGTGAGCCTGCAGGCCTGGCGGCTGAAGGTGTCAGGGCGGCGAGCGGTGCTCGAGGCCGAGCCGGGCTGGGCGGAGTCCCACCCCCGCACGGCCTACCTGCTGCACGAGGAGTTGCAGGCCTGGGCGCGCGTGTCTTCGCTCGGGCTCGAGCTCGCCGGCGTGCCCGAGCCCTGAGCTCAGCGGCTGTGCAGCGTCACCAGGGCAGCCTGGGCGCTCACCCCTGAGTCGGCTGAGTCCGCTGAGCCCGCTGAGTCCGCTGAGCCCGACACCCGTGTGTAGCGGCCCCCGGCGTCGAGCGTCCAGGCGTCGCGCGTGTCCAGAAGGTACGGCACCAGGGCCTCGTCGATCACGCGCTGGCGCAGCAACGGGTCGCGCACGGGCCAGGCGAGCTCGACGCGGCGGAACATGTTGCGCGACATCCAGTCGGCGCTGCTGAGGTACAGCACCTCCTGGTCTTCGTCCTCGCCCCAGCGGAAGTACACGATGCGCGAGTGCTCGAGGAAGCGCCCGATCACCGAGCGCACGTGGATGCGCTCGGTCTGGCCGGGCAGGCCCGGCGGCAACATGCAGGCGCCGCGGATGATGAGGTCGATCGAGGCTCCCGCACGGCCAGCCTCGACGAGCGCGGCGATCAGCGCCGGGTCGGTCAGCGCGTTGGCCTTGAGCACCACCCGCGCCGGTGCGCCGGCGGCCGCCGCATCGCGCACCTGCTCGAGGTGGCGCAGCATTCGCCGGTGCAGCCCGAAGGGCGCCGCCACCAGGTGCTGGGGCGGGCGCAGCCGCGCCTGGCTGGCGAGCTCCTGGAACACGGTCTCGGCATCCGCCGTCAATCCCGCATCAGCCGTGAGCAGGCCCAGATCGGTGTAGAGCCGTGCCGTGCGCGGGTTGTAGTTGCCGGTGGACAGGTGCAGGTAGCGGCGCAGCCGCGGCAGGGCTCCGGGGCGCTTGTCGCGGTTCACGTCGTGTTCGCGACGGGTCACCAGCAACAGCTTGGCGTGCGTCTTAAGCCCCACCACGCCGTAGACCACCTGCACCCCCACCGCCTCGAGCCGGTCGGCCCAGTTGATGTTGGCCTCCTCGTCGAAGCGCGCCTTGAGCTCGACCACCGCCGTGACCTCCTTGCCGCGGCGCGCCGCCTCCAGCAGCAGGTCCATCAGCACCGACTCGGCGCCGGTGCGGTAGATCGTCTGCTTGATGGCCAGCACCTGCGGGTCCTCCACCGCCTCGCGCAGGAACTGCACCACCGGCTCGAAGCTGTCGAAGGGGTGATGCAACAGCACGTCGTGCTCGCGCAGCTGTTCGAACAGCGGCCGGTTCGTCGACAGGCCCGGAGCGGGATAGCGCGGCTCGAAGTGCGCGAACCGCAGCTCCTCGCCCTCGGCCTGGTCGATGAGCTGGTTCAGCCGCACCAGGTTCACCGGGCCGTTGACCCGGTACAGCGCGGAAGAGGGCAACGCGAACTGCGACAGCAGGAAGGTGGCGAGCTCCTCCGGGCAGGAACTCACCACCTCGAGCCGGATCGCGCGCCCGAAGTTGCGCGTGGTCAGCCCGCTGCGCAGGGCCTGGCGCAGGTTGGTCACGTCGTCTTCGTCGAGCTCGAGATCGGAGTCGCGCGTGACGCGAAACTGCGAGAAGGCCTCCACCGTGCGGCCCGGGAAGAGCTCCCCCAGGTGGGCGCGCATGACGCTCGTGAGCAGCACGAAGCCCTGCCGGCCGGCACACAGTTCGTCGGGCAGGCGGATCACGCGCGGCAACACCCGCGGCACCTTGACGATGGCGATGCGGTTCTCGCGCCCGAAGGCGTCGCGCCCATCCAGCCGCACGATGAAGTTCAGCGACTTGTTGGCCACCGTCGGAAAGGGGTGGGCCGGATCCAGGCTGACGGGCACCAGCAGCGGCCGAACCTGCGTCTGGAAGAAGTGCGCCACCCAGCGCCGCTGCGGTTCGTCGCGCTCGGCGTGGTTCAGCACCACCACACCCTGGCGCTGCAGGGCCGGCGCCACCTCGTCGTTGAAGACGCGGTACTGCTCGCCGATCAGCGCGCGCGCCTCTTCGTCGAGCGCGGCGAGGTTGGTGGCCGCGCCGTTGCCCTGTGAACGGGCCGCCTCCACCACATCGGCCATCCGCACCTCGAAGAACTCGTCGAGGTTGGAGGACACGATGGTGACGTAGCGCAGGCGCTCGAGCAGCGGGACGTCATCGCGCCCGGCCTGGGCCAGCACGCGACGGTTGAAGGCGAGGATGGAGCGCTCGCGGTCGAGCAGCGGCAAATCGGCCGATAGTGCAGGTACTCGGGCCATGGACGCACCATGCCAGCGGAATGTGACAACCTCAAGACATTCACCCCTCCCGGTATCCGCCCTTCACCCTGCCAGGGCTGTCCATGCCGCTGAGGGTTGTCACACAACTTTCATGAACAGGCTCTAGATTGCGCATAGGTCGTCCCGTTCCTCCACCCTTTCACGAGGTCCAGCATCCATGAAGCGCCTGTTTCTGAAGTCCATCGCAGCCGCCACTCTCTCGTGCCTGCTCGTGCCGGGCGCCGCCCTGGCCGCCGACATCACCGGAGCCGGCGCCACCTTCCCATTCCCCATCTACGCCAAGTGGGCAGAGGCCTACAAGAAGGAAACCGGGGTCGGGTTGAACTACCAGTCGATCGGCTCCTCCGGCGGCGTGCGCCAGATCCGTGCCAAGACGGTCACCTTTGGTGCTACCGATGCGCCGGTTTCGGGGGCTGATCTCGACAAGGACGGGATGGTGCAGTTCCCGGCTGTCATCGGCGGCACGGTGCCGATCTTCAACCTCGAGGGCTTCAAGCCCGGTGACCTGCGCGTGAACGGCCCGGTGCTCGCCGAGATCTTCATGGGCACGATTGCCAACTGGAACGATCCCAAGATCGCGGCCCTGAACCCGGGCCGCACGTTGCCCAACCAGGCCATCACCGTCGTGCACCGCGCCGACGGCTCGGGCACCACCTTCAACTTCACCGACTACCTGGCCACCGTTAGCAAGGACTGGGCCGACAAGGTGGGCAAGGGCGCTGCCGTGAAGTGGGCCGCCGCCTCCTCGGTGGGCGGCAAGGGCAACGAAGGCGTGGCGGCCAACGTCTCGCGCGTGAAGGGCTCCATCGGCTACGTGGAGTTTGCCTACGCCAAGCGCAACAACATCCCGCACATGCGGCTGCTCAACTCCGACGGCAAGTACGTGGAGCCGGATGACAAGACCTTCGCGGCCGCGGCGGCCGGCGCCGACTGGTTCAGCGTGCCGGGAATGGGCGTGTCCCTGGTCAACGCCAAGGGCGCCGACTCGTGGCCCATCAGCACGGCCTCCTTCATCCTCATGTACAAGGCGCCCGCCGACAAGGCGGCCTCCAACGAGGTGCTGAAGTTCTTCGACTGGTCCTTCAAGAACGGCAAGCAGATGGCGCTGGACCTCGAGTACGTGCCGCTGCCCGACGCGCTGGTGAACCAGATCCGCCAGCGCGTGTGGTCGCAGATCACCCGCTGATTCGCCGGTGCTGCCGGATGGGTCCCGAGGCCACCTGCCCGCTCCGTTCTGAACGGCGGGTCGCCTTGGAAGGAACCCTGTTCCAATAGTGGGTCGCCTCGATGGAAGCTGATGCCGTGATGCCGTCTCCCGCCCCAGCTGCCGCCCATCCTGCCGGGGATGTGGCGGCTGTCGCGCGTCGCCAGCGCCGGCTCGACTTCGCGTTCCACAAGGTGACGATGTTCTTCTCGCTGCTGGTCCTGGTGGCGTTGATGGGCATCATCGTCTCGCTCTTCATGAACGCCTGGCCGGCCTTCAGCAAGTTCGGGCTGCAGTTCATCTGGCGTGTCGAGTGGGACATCGTCAACGAAGAGTTCGGCGCCGCGATCGCGATCGCGGGCACCCTGGCGAGTTCGGCGATCGCGCTGCTGATCGCCGTCCCGCTTTCCTTCGGCATTGCGCTTTTTCTCACCGAGACCTGCCCGGTCTGGCTGCGCCGGCCCCTGGGCACGGCAGTCGAGCTGCTGGCCGCCGTCCCCTCGATCATCTACGGGATGTTCGGCCTGTTCATCTTTGCCCCGCTGTTCGCGGAGTACGGGCAGCCCGCCCTGCAGTCCACGCTCGGTCAGATGCCACTGATCGCGCCGCTATTCGGCGGGGCCATGAACGGCATCGGCATCCTCGCCGCGGGCATCGTGCTTTCCTTCATGGTGCTGCCCTTCATCGCGGCGGTGATGCGCGACGTCTTCGAGATCGTCCCGCCGATCCTGCGCGAATCGGCCTACGGCCTGGGCTGCACCACCTGGGAGGTGGTGCGCAAGGTGGTGCTGCCTTACACGCAACGTGGCGTGGTGGGCGGCATCATGCTGGGGCTCGGTCGCGCGCTCGGCGAGACGATGGCCGTGACTTTCGTCATCGGCAACTCGCAGCGGCTGTCAGCCTCGCTCTTCTCCCCGGGCTCCTCCATCGCCTCGACGCTGGCCAACGAGTTCGGAGAGGCGGCGGATTTCCACCTCTCCACGCTGTTCGCGCTGGGCTTCATGTTGTTCGTGATCACCTTCTTCGTGCTGGGTGCCGCCAAGCTGATGATCGCCAGGGCCGAGAAGGCCAAGGGTGTCTGAGGCGTTTGCGATGAACCACACCCTGAACCCCGAGCTCTATCGTCGCCGCAAGCTGAGCAACCTTGTGGGCCTGACGCTGTCCATGTGCGCGATGGTGCTCGGCCTCGTGGTGCTGCTGTGGATTCTGGGCGTGCTCTTCAAGAACGGCTTTGCGGCGCTCGACTGGAACCTCTTCACCCAGAGCACGCCCGCTCCCGGCAGCGAGGGGGGCGGGTTGCTGAACGCCATCGTCGGCAGCCTCCTGATGGTGGGCTTCAGCGTGCTGGTGTCCACTCCGGTGGGCATCCTGGCAGGCATCTACCTGGCCGAGTACGGCGACCACAGCAAGGTGGCGAGCCTCACCCGCTTCGTCACCGACATCATGCTCTCGGCCCCTTCGATCGTGCTGGGCCTGTTCGTCTACGCCATTGCCGTGGCCACGACGAAGCAGTTCTCGGGCTGGGCGGGATCGCTGGCGCTCTCGCTCATTGCAGTGCCGGTCGTGGTTCGCACCACTGAAAACATGCTGCGACTCGTCCCGGGCGGCCTGCGCGAGGCTGCTTTCGCGCTCGGGGCTCCGCGCTGGAAGGTGGCCACGCTCGTCACCCTCCGGGCAGCCCGTGCTGGGGTGGTCACGGGGGTGCTGCTGGCCATCGCCCGCATCAGCGGCGAGACGGCGCCACTGCTCTTCACCGCACTCAACAACCAGTTCTTCAGCGTCGACATGGGCAAGCCCATGGCAAACCTGCCAGTGGTGATCTTCCAGTTCGCCATGAGCCCTTACGAGAACTGGATCCGCCTGGCCTGGGGCGGGGCGCTGCTCATCACGCTGACGGTGCTGGTCATCAACATCGTGGCGCGGGTCTTCTTCCGTGACCGCACCGCGGGGTGAGAACTCCTGCGCCGGCCTTCCCTGACCGTCTCCGACACACCCTGCCCTCCGAGAGCCCTGCCATGACCGACTCCGCCGTTGCCACCCGCAACGCGCTCGAGGTGCGCAACCTCAACTTCTACTACGGCAGCTTCCAGGGCCTGAAGAACATCTCGATGGACGTGGTGGAGCGCAAGGTCACCGCCTTCATCGGCCCCTCCGGTTGCGGCAAGAGCACGCTGCTGCGCACCTTCAACCGCATGTACAGCCTCTACCCGGGGCAGCGCGCCGAGGGCGAGATCAACTTCTACGGCGAGAACATCCTGGCGCCCGGACAGGACGTGAATCTGCTGCGCGCCCGGATCGGCATGGTGTTCCAGAAGCCCACGCCGTTGCCGATGACGATCTACGACAACATCGCTTTCGGCGTACGCCTGTACGAAAACCTCTCGCGCAGCGAGATGGACGATCGCGTGGAGTGGGCGCTGAGCAAGGCAGCGCTGTGGGGCGAGGTGAAGGACAAGCTGCGCCAGAGCGGGCTTTCGCTCTCGGGTGGCCAGCAGCAGCGGCTGTGCATCGCCCGCAGCGTGGCGGTTCGCCCCTCGGTGCTGCTGCTCGACGAGCCCACCTCCGCGCTCGACCCGATCTCCACCGGCAAGATCGAGGAGCTGGTGCACGAGCTCAAGAGCGACTACACCATCGCCATCGTCACCCACAACATGCAGCAGGCTGCGCGCTGCAGCGACTACACCGCCTACATGTACCTGGGCGACCTGATCGAGTTCGGCGACACCGACGAGATCTTCATCAAGCCCAGGAAGAAGCAGACCGAGGACTACATCACCGGCCGATTCGGCTGAGCGCAAGGACGGACCCGTCATGACCAAGGACCACATCTCCACCCAGTACGACGCGGAACTCGAGGAGATCCGCACCCGCATGCTGCAGATGGGCGGGCTGGTCGAGCAGCAGTTGCGCCAGGCGGTGCGCGCCTACGCGGAAGGCAAGACCGACCTGA
>JBJTVI010000343.1:0-4080 GCA_046081145.1 Rubrivivax sp. | reverse complement strand
TCGGCCGGGCTTCAAACCCGGTGGGTGGCGCCATGCGTCGCTGGGTGGGTTCGACTCCCATTCCCCTCCGCCAATGCCTTGCGAGCGGGACGGGGTGCACGCGGCCTGCCAAGTGGGGGCTCCGGCCCCGCGTAGCCAGGTGAGCTCGAGCGGCATGGAGCGAATCGAACTGCATGGCCTGGCCTTTCCGCCGGCGCTGCACTACCTGGTCGAACACCAGGTGTGGGCGCGCCTGGAGGACGACGGCTGCGCCACCGTCGGGATCACCTCACTGGGCATCCGCCTGGCTGGCGAGATCTACATGTGCCGGCCCAAGGGCGTGGGGCAGGTGATCGAGCAGGGCCGCTCGGTGGCGGTGGTCGAACTGGCCAAATCCATCGTTTCGGTGAAGTCGCCCGTCAGCGGCACGGTGGTGGGGGTGAACGCACGGCTCGAGTCGTCGCCCGAACTCGTCCACAGCGACCCCTACGGCGAGGGCTGGCTCGCCCGCGTCACGCTCACGGACCTCGCGCGCGACCTTGCCGCACTCGTGCACGGCGAAGCGGCGGTGCGCGAGGCGATGGCGCACCACGCCTGGCTCCACCGGCTCGACGAAGGCTCGGAGGCGGCGTCGTGAGCGGTTTCGTCGACCACCCCGTGGCCGGCATCGCCTTGCTGCTGTGGGCGGCCGACCCCGATGCGCCGCAGCGCCTGGCCACCCCCTTCTTCCACGCCGCCGCGGCAGCGGCGATGGACGTGCCGGTGGAGATCTACTTCACGGCCGCAAGCGTGCGCCTGCTGGCCCCGGGCGTGGCACAGGCGCTGCACCCGAACCCGGCCCACCCCAAGACCGTGCTCGACTCGATGCGCGAGGCGGTGAGTTTCGGGGCGCGTTTTTATGCCTGCACCGATGCACTGCGTGCCCATGGCCTGGCGCTCGAGGGCCTGATTGCGGAGTGCAGCGGCGCGGGCGGGGCGGTGCAGTTCATGGCCCGCGCAGCGGACCTGCGCTGGCGCACGCTCGTGTTCTGAAGGGCGCCGGGCCACGACGAGCGTCGCGCTCCCCCCGGCACAATCCGCCCATGAGCGCACCTGCTGCACTGGCCACGCTGATCGGCCGCCATTCGCTGGGCATCAAGCACCTGGGCGAGCCCGGGCCCGACGACGCGGCGCTGGCCTGGATGGCGCAGGCCGCGCTGCACGCGCCGGACCACGCCGAGCTCGTGCCCTTTCGCTTCAAGGTGGTGCGGGGGGCCGCGCGCGAGCGTCTGGCCGACCTCTTCTGCCGCGCGGCGCGCGAGGCCGGCAAGGATGAAGCGAGCCTGGCGATGGAGCGCGAGCGTGCCTTGCGGGCGCCCGTGACTGTCGCGCTCGTCGCCCGCATCGACATGGGCCACCCCGTGGTGCCCGCGCACGAGCAGTGGGTCGCCGTGGGCGGTGCGCTGGCCAACTTCCTGCACGCAGCACACGCGCTGGGCTACGCGGGCAAGATGCTCTCGGGGGCCAAGGTGCGCGACCGCGAGATCGCGCAGGCCTTCTGCGAGCCAGGCGAGACACTCGTCGGGTGGGTGGCGCTGGGCACGGCACAGCGCCCACCGGCCAGCCGCCAGCCCAAGGCGGCTGCGGGAGACGTTCTGAAGGACTGGCCGGCGTGAGTGAGGGCTCTTCAACCTCGGGGCCCGTGCCCGAGAACATGCCAGTGCCCGAACACTCGCCCGAGGCCGACGCTGACGCGCGCGCCCAGGCCGCTCCCGGTATCTCTGTCCGCACCCCCCCAATGCGCCCCACCGCGCGCTGGATGCTGCGCCACCCGGCCCGTCTCGTGGCGCTGGGCTTCGGCAGCGGCCTGTCGCCCTGGGCACCGGGTACGGTGGGCACGCTGTGGGCCTGGGTGTCCTTCCTCGTGCTCGCCCCCTGGCTCGACGACACGGGCTGGGGGCTCGTGATCGTGGCGGCCTGGTGGCTCGGGCAATGGGCCTGCACGCGCACCGCGCGCGAGCTCGGCCTGGGCGACCCGGGCTGCATCGTCTGGGACGAGGTGGTGGCCTTCTGGATCGTGCTGTGGGTGCTGATGCCAGTGTGCGGCTGGGCGCAGGCGGCGGCCTTCGCGCTCTTTCGCTTCTTCGATGCCGTGAAGCCCCAGCCCGTGGCTTGGGCTGACCGCCTCTTCAAGCCCCGCCCCGGCGAGCCGGTGTCGGCCCGGCACGGCTTTGGCATCCTCTTCGACGACCTCGTGGCCGCCGGCTGCACGCTGCTCGTGTGCGCGCTGGCGGTGGCGCTGTGGCGGGGCGTGTGAAAGCACCCGGGAGGGGCTCGTGAAGCCCCACCTCACCCAGGCCCGCGGCGCGCTGCTGCGCGACATCGCCACCGTGGACGAGCATGGCCAGCGGCGCACGATCCAGGTGCCGGTGGAGCGGCCGCTCACCGTCTTCGTCGACAAGCGCGAGCTCGTCACGCTCATGACGCTCGGGCAGCTGCCCGAGCTGCTGGTGCTGGGCTACCTGCTCAACCAGCGCCTGGTGGCCGAGGTGTCGGCGCTCGAATCGGTGACGGTGGACTGGGACGTGAACGCGGCGGCCGTGAAGACGCGCGAAGGCCTGGCCGACATCGCAGACCGCACCGCGCACCGCGTGGTGACCACGGGCTGCGGCCAGGGCACGGTGTTCGGTGACGTGATGGCCGGCCTGGAGGGCCTGCAGCTGCCCGGCGCCGACGTGGCCCGGCTCTCGCAGGCCACGCTCTACCGCATGCTCGAGGCGGTGCGCCGCCAGGACAGCATCCACCGACGCGACGGCTCGGTGCACGGCTGCGGGCTGTTCCGCGGCGCCGAGCTGCTGATGTTCGTCGAGGACGTGGGCCGCCACAACGCCATCGACACGATCGCCGGCTGGATGGCGCTCCATGACGTGAGCGCGCACGACAAAGTCTTCTACACCACGGGGCGCCTGACCAGCGAGATGGTGCTGAAGTCGGCACAGATCGGCGTGCCCATCATCGTCTCGCGCAACGGCGTCACGGCCATGGGCCACGAGATGGCGCAGCAGCTGGGCATGACGCTCTTCGGCCGCGCCCTGAGCCGGCACTTCCTGTGCTACTCGGGCTTTGATCGCTTCGACGCCGAAGCCACCGGGCCTGCGGGCTGATCCCCCGAGGGCGGGTCAGACCAGCCCGTCAAACAGCCACACCGTCACGGGCTCGCCCGCAGCCACCGAGCCCTGCTCGTGGCCGAGCACGACGAGGCAGTTGGCCTCGCTCATGCTGCGCAGCACGCCCGCGCCCTGGTAGCCCGACAGCCGCACGGCCCACTGCCCGTCGTCGCCGCGGAACACGGTGCCGCGCTGGAACTCGGTGCGGCCGGGGCGCTTGCGGATGGCCTCGGCGCTCTTGACGCGCAAGGCCATGGGCGGCTCGGCCGGGGCGCCTGCCAGCACCTGCAGCGCCTCTCGCACGAATGCATAAAAGGTGACGAGCGCGGCCACGGGGTTGCCGGGCAGGGCGAACAACCAGGCCGGCTCGGACTGGTTCTGGTCAATGCGCCAAGCCAGTGCGGGTTGATCCTGGCCTCCCGAGGGGCCTGCGGGGTTCTTCACGCCCGCTGCGTCCACGCCCCTGCGCAACGGCCCGAAAGCAAAGGGCCGTCCGGGGCGCATGGCGACTTTCCAGAACGCCACCTCGCCCAGGCGGCCGAGCAGCTCTCGCGTGTAGTCGGCCTCGCCCACGCTGACGCCACCGCTGGTGACCACCGCGTCGCAGGTGGCGGCGGCCTGGGTGAAGGCCGCCT
The DNA here is from genome assembly GCA_046081145.1 of Rubrivivax sp. Classification (GTDB taxonomy): domain Bacteria; phylum Pseudomonadota; class Gammaproteobacteria; order Burkholderiales; family Burkholderiaceae_C; genus Rubrivivax. The sequence continues at coordinate 320 of JBJTVI010000343.1, read as the reverse complement.
CCAGTGCGGCGGGCTCATCCGGCACCAGGCCCTGGTCCACCACCTCCACGCCCAGACGGCGCAGCGCGCCGGCCAGGCTGGCGCGGTTGCTGTCGTAGATGCAGCCCTCGGGCAGCGGCTGCCCGGGGTTGCGCAGTTCGTCTCCCGTCGAGATCAGCGCCACACGCAGGCGGCGGCGCACGGTGAGAGTGGCAAATCCCAGCGAGGCCGCCAGCCCCAGGTCAGACGGCCGCAGCACCCGCCCGGCGCGAAGCGCGGGTTTGCCCAGAGCCAGGTCTTCCCCGGCCAGGCGCCGGTTCTCGCCGCGCGTGACGGTGCGG
>JBJTVI010000342.1:0-10021 GCA_046081145.1 Rubrivivax sp. | reverse complement strand
GAGCGGCTCGTGCAGGAAAGGCTGGGCAAGTACAACCTGGGCGGGGCGCCCTGGGTGCGACCGGCCGCGGCTACGGGCCGCCGTGTGGTTCTCGTGCCCGGCCAGGTGGAAACCGATGCTGCCTTCATCGCCCAGCCTGGGCCGGTGCGCTCCAACCTCGCGCTGCTGCAGGCCGTGCGGGCGGCGGAGCCCGAGGCCTGGGTGCTCTACAAGCCGCACCCGGACGTGGTGGCGGGCCTGCGCCGGGCCGGTGCGGGCGAAGCCGATGCCTCGAAGTGGTGCAACGAGGTGCTCACCGAGGTGCACACCGGGCAGCTGCTGGAGGGGGTGGATGCCGTGCACGTGCTCTCCACGCTCACCGGCTTCGAGGCCCTTCTCCGCGGGCGCGAGGTGGTGTGCCACGGGCTACCCTTCTACGCGGGATGGGGCCTGACGAAAGACCACCAGGCCTGCTCACGGCGCACGCGCCAGTTGAGCCTGGATGCCCTGGTGGCGGGCGCGCTGGTGTGCTACCCGCACTACGTGAGCGCCCACACCGGGCTGCCCTGCGAGGTGGAGCAGGTGGTGGATGAAATCGGCGAGCAGGCGCGCCAAGCCGGCAGGGTGATCCCGCCCTGGCGGCGCTGGATGAGACCGTGGATTCGACGGGATTGAGACTGGCGCGACAATTGCATGTGTGAGTCAATCAGCCGGGCGGGCCCGAGTGCGGGCGCCGCTACACAGGCTGATCAGGGGGTTGGAACGTGCTGAGTGATGGTCTTGCCCAGTTCAGGGGGCGGCGGGTCTTGATGCTTCAGGGCCCCATGGGACCCTTCTTTGCCCGGCTGGCGCACGATCTGCGTGAGCACGGGGCCACACCCTTCAAGGTGGATTTCAACGGGGGGGATTGGCTATTCGGCTGTAGCGGCAGCTTCGAGCGGCGATTTGCCTACCGCGGGCCAGCAGCAGGCTGGCCGGATTATCTGGCGCGCCTCGTCGAGCGGCTGCGCATCGATACGGTGCTGCTCTTTGGCGACTGCCGGCCGCTGCACCGCCCGGTGATCGGGCTGCTGGCCGAGCGCGGCATCCGCGTGGGTGTGTTCGAGGAGGGCTACATCCGGCCCGACTACATCACGCTGGAGCCCGAAGGCGTCAACAGCCACTCGAGCCTGCCGGCCGACCCGGCGTTCTACAGGCGCCAGGCCAGCCCGGTGCTGCCAGCGGCGCGGGAGCTGGGCCGCACCTTCTACTTCGCCATGCTGTGGACCATCCTCTACGCCGTGGCCTTCGACTTCGGGCGGGCGTTCTTTCGCTACTACGCGCACCACCGGCCGATGTCGATCCTGCAGGGCCTGCCCTGGCTGCGGTCGGCCGGGCGCAAGCTGTGGCACGGGTGGCGCGAGCGCGGCTGGCTGCAGGTGCTGTGCACGCAGGTGTCTGGCCGCTATTTCCTGGTGCCGCTGCAGACGCGGGGTGACGCACAGATACAGGTGCATTCCACCTTTGAATCGGTGCCTTCGTTCATCGAGCACGTGATCGAGTCCTTCGCGCGGCATGCCCCGCCCGAGGCCTGCCTCGTCATCAAGCACCATCCGCTGGACCGCGGCTACGCCGACTACACGCGCTTCATTGCTGACCGGGTCGAGCGTGCGGGCCTGACGGGCCGGTGTCTGTACCTCCACGACCAGCACCTGCCCACCCTGCTCAAGCATGCACGTGGGGTCGTGACGATCAACAGCACCGTGGGGCTGAGCGCGATTGGCGAGGGCGTGCCGGTGAAGGCCTGCGGGCAGGCCGTCTACGACATGCCGGGCCTCACCAGCCAGGGTCCGCTGGACCAGTTTTGGTCTCAGGCACCGGCATGCCGGCCCGATCCGGAGCTCTACCGGGCTTTTCGCGATTACCTGGTGGCGCACTCCCAGCACCAGGGGAGCTTCTACCGGCGCATTCCGGGTGTGGCGGTGCGCAGCGGGGTGGTGTGGACAGCCCATGGTGAACGGGCTCCCCACCTGGCGCCTGCCGCCTCGGCAGAGGCGGCCACCGTGCAGGTCGTGGTGCCGGCCGAGCCAGCGGCCGCCTAACGGGGCGCGGCCATCACCTGCGCATAGAGGTCGGCCAGCCGGCGCTGGTAGCTCTGCTCGTCGAAGAGCCTGGCCTGGCGCAGGCCCTTCTCGACGAGCGAGGCGCGCAGCTGCTCGTCGGTATCCAGGGTACGGATGGCCTCGGCCATGGCCCGGGTGTCGTAGGGGTCGACGAGGCAGGCCGCGTCTCCCGCCACCTCGGGGATGGAGCTGACGTTGGAGCTCAGCACCGGCGTGCCCAGCAGCATCGATTCGAGCACCGGCAGGCCGAAGCCCTCGTAGATCGACGGGAACATGGTGGCCTTGGCCCCGCGGATCAGGCTCACCAGGAGCGGGAAGGGCGCATAGTCGAGCTGCACCACGCGCCGCTTCACGCGCGTCTCGCGCCCGTCGGTGATGAGCGAGCGGATGTGGTCGTCGTAGAGCAGTCGCAGCTCCTGCTCCGACTTCCAGGCCTGCGCGCCGACGATCACGAGCGGCGTCTCCACCGAACTGCCGAGATACGCCTCGATGAGCCGGCCCAGGTTCTTCTTGGGCTCGATGCTGCCAAAGAAGAGAAAGTAGCCCTTGAACACGAGGCCGAAAGTGCCCTCCACCTCCCGCCTGACCACCTCCTCGGGCTTGAGGCGGTATTTGTCGGGGATGGTCACGGCCTGGTAGGTGTTGGTGACTTTATCCGGCGAAGCGCCCAGGATGTTGATGATGTCCCGGCGCGAGGTCTCGGAGACGGTAACGATGTGGTCAGCGCGCTGCACGATCTGGCTGCACATCTGGAAGTAGCGGCGCTTCTTTTCGAGCGTGGTGTAGGGCAGGCGCAGCGGCACGAGGTCGTGCAGCGTGTAGAGGTTTCGGCTCGGAGAGCCGCAGTAAAGCGGCAGCGGGTACGTCCAGTGGGTGATGTCGGGGCGGAAGTCGAGCCTGAGCCGCCCCATCCTCTTCCAGAACGCAAAGCGGTTGTGCGCGCGCGTGTAGACGTTCTCTGCGTTGTAGAGGATGTCGAAGTGCGGCATCCTGGACTTGAAGGTATCCAGGATCACGGTGCCCGAAAGCGGGATGGGCGTGGCCCGGTGCCCAAAGGGCCCTCGCATGCCATCGCGCACGGCGTTGAGCTTGCGCAGCCACGCGGGCGGATCGCCTGCGTTGGAATCGAAGAAGGCGATCTCGCGGATCAGTGGCTCGCGAAAGGCCGAGGCGCGGCCGCCGTAGACCACGCCCACCTCGTGCCCGAGCGCGCCGAGCGCAAAGCTGAGGTTGCGTGCGTAGGTGGCCACGCCGGTGCCCTTTTCCAGGCCGAGGTTGTAGCCGTCGATCAGGACCTTCAAATGCTGTTCCCTGTGTGTTGCCGCCTGCGGGCGATCAGCCGATGCGGCTGACCAGCAGGCTCTCGATCTCGAAGGCGGGGTCTTCGCCCGTTGCGCGGCCGACGAGTTCGAAATGGGTGAGATCGCGTTCGGCGATGAAGTCGAACGAGGGGGTGGCGGCATCAAGCACGGCCTGTGCCACGCCGTAGCCGAACTTTTCGGCCACCTGGATCTGCAGCGGCCGCTGCAGTGCGCCCTCCACCTTCACGCGGTAGACGCCGCGGGGCAGGTACCAGTAGGGGCCGTGAAAGAGCAGTGCGCCCTCGGCATGCGGCCCCTTGCCCGGCAGGAGCCGGCCACCCTCCTCGCGCGCCTGCGGCTTGAACAGCTGCCCTGCGCGGATGCGCACGAAGCCCCGGTCGAACTCCTGCCCGACCGTCTCGGGCCGGGCGGCCAGAAAGTAGGCGCAGCCCTGCTCGAAGCCTGCCAGGTCCACCGGCTCGAGCCGCACGCCCTCGATGCGCCACACCCGCATCCCGTGCTCGGCGAAGAGCGCCAGCATCGGTGCCTCGAGGCCGGCGTACGCGATCAGTTTTTCGAACAGCACCACCGCCTGCGGTGAGCGCGACAGCAGCGCGCGCATGCCGCGCAAGGCGTGGAGCTCGTGGCCTTCTACATCGATCTTGGCTACCTGGAAGGCCGGCAGCTCATGCAAGACCTCATCGAGCGGACGCACCTGGATGCGCGCGCGGGTGTCGCCGGGCTGGGCGCGCTCGACATGCCCGCCCCCGGCGTGCCCCTGCGGCACCTCGAGCACGAGTTCGGCAGACTCGTCGGAGGCCCCGCAATCGTGGATCTCGATGCGATCGCGCAGCCCGTTGAGGTGCACGCTGCGCCCGAAAAGGTCGCGGATGCGGGCGTTGGGCTCGAAGGCGATGATGCGGCCTTCGCGCAGGTAGGGCGCCAGGCGCAGCGAGAACACGCCCAGGTTGGCACCGATGTCCAGAAACACGGTATCGGGCCGGCAGAACGAGGCCAGCACCTGCAGGTACTCTTCCTCGTAGCGGCCGCCGTTGATGAAGTTGGCCGGGCAGCCGATGTCGGCCGTGTTGAGGTAGATGGGCGTCTCGTCCACGAGGTGCGTGAGGCCCATGCCTTCGCCCAGGTAGGCCGACATGCGGTTCTTGACGAACTCCAGGTCGATCTGCAGGCGCTGCAGGGGCCTGAGGGCGCGGTTCTCCGGCTCAGCCGGGCGGGCCACCAACTCGGCCAGCAGGCCGCTGGAGGCTTGGGTGGCCTGGACGAACTCGCGGCCGGCGGCTTCCTGCGCGGCGCGCAGCGTCTCCTGCAGGCCCGCCAGCACCTCCAGGCGCGAGTGGGTGCCATGCTCCAGGGCCCCGAGCGCTTCATGCAGGGATCGCAAGGCCTGCTCCAGCCGCTCCTGAAGGCTGCCGAGCCCATCACGATTGGCCTGCTCGGCCACTTCCTGGTGCCGCGCGAGCTCGGCACGCAGATGGGCATCACGTTGCTGACCGCTCGCCTCCAGGGCCTCCAGGCGGGAGTCCAGCCGGGATCCGATCGCAGCGAGCTGGTCTGCCCGGCCCCGCTCGGCTTGCTCGGCCTGCTCGGCTCGTGCGGCCTGCTCGGCAGAGGCTGCCTGCACCTCTCCCAGGCGGGCTTCGAAGCGGCCGAGCGCGTTGTGCTGTGCGTCCAGCCGCTCGACGAGCGTGCGCTCCTGCGCGCCTAGCCCCTCCAGGAGCGTCTGCTCACGCGCCTCCAGCCGCACCGTCATGGCCTCGACGTGTGACTGGATCATGGCCTCGACGCGAGGCTCCAGCGCCTGCAGCTGCGCCCGTGCCTCGTCCACCGCTTGCTGCCGCGCAAGGGCGCCCGCGGTTTCGCGCAACTGCCGCAGCTCCCGGTACAGCCGGCGGTGGCCGTGGCGCACGTAGAGCACGAGCCCGACGGCCAGGCACAGCGCGGGGATGCTCGAGAGGAGCAGGTCTGCAAGATTCATGTCGGGGCCTCTGAGGGTTCAGGGGACGAGGCGGTGGCAGGGCTCTCGTAGGCCTGCAGGGCGGCCTCGACATCATCGAAGCAACGCAGCCGCCCGGCTTCCAGCACGCCGGCCTGGCGGCAGTGCTCACGCACCATGGAGGGGTCGTGCGAGACGAGCACGAAGGCGCGGTCGCCGCGGCGCCCGAAGAGCTCCTCCCGGCACTTGCGCTGGAAGCGCGAATCGCCCACGGCGATCACTTCGTCGATGAGGAAGCAGTCGAATTCGATGGCCATCGAGAGGCCGAAGGCCAGCCGCGCGAGCATGCCGCTCGAGTAGGTCTTCACGGGCTCGTGGAAGTAGCGGCCGAGCTCGGCAAAGTCCTCCACGTAGTCGCGGATGGCCTCGGGCCGCACGCCGTAGATCCGGGCGACGAAGTGCAGGTTGTCCAGCCCCGTGAGGCTGCCCTGGAAGGCGCCGGTGAAGGCCAGTGGCCACGACACGCTCATGCCCCGCCGCACCGTGCCGGAGCTGGGCAGCTCCGCGCCACTGAGCAGCCGGATCAGGGTGGATTTGCCCGCCCCGTTGCGCCCGAGCACCCCGAAATGGCTGCCCGGCATCAGCTCGAAGGAGACGCCGTCGAGAACCGTGTGCTGGCCGCCCGAGACGGGGTAGCGCTTGGTGACGTTGTCGAAGGCGAGCACGTCAGCGGCGCTCCTCGAGCAGCGTGCGGGCGTCGCGCAGCAGCAGCAGCGCCACGAGCGTGAGCCCCGCGCACCACACGATGAGGTAGGCCGGTTCGTGGAAGGTGGCCTGCTGCGGGCCGAAGTAGCCCGCGCGCAGCAGTTCGGTGGCGTGCACCATCGGCACCCACAGGGCCGCCTCGCGCCAGTCCGGCGGCAGCCAGGCGACCATGAAGAAGGCGCCGGAGACGAAGAGCAGGAAGTAGCTGGCCGGGTGCCAGATGCGCTCCACGAGATCGGTGCGCTCGCTCAGGCATCCCAGGGTGGTGCCCAGCATGGCGCTGAACCAGGCCATGAGGCTCCAGCCCGCCAGCATGGCCAGCACGTCGTGGGGCGCAGCCAGCAGGCCCGTGGCCCACAGAGCCATCATCACGGCGCAGAAGGAGGCGGTCACCCCAGCCACCTCCAGCAGCATGCGGGCGGCGAAGATGTCCATCAACCGCACATGCCGGTGGTTGAGCAGGCTGCGATTGGCCTCGATGGCCTTGATGCCGCGCGAGGAGCAGTTGCGCCACAGGAGCATCATCGAGTAGCCCGTGGCGATGAACGGAACGACAGGCGTCCTCTGGTTCAGGCCGTGTGGCCCGAGCGACCACAGCAGGATCACCCCGGCCGTGAAGAGCATGGGCTCGAGGAACAGCCACAGGAACCCCACGTTGTGCCGCCCGAAGCGCGTGAGCACCTCACGCATCAGCAAGGCGCCGATGACCCGAGCCTGGATGGCCAGGCTCGGCAGCAGGGGAGGCGGGGCGGGCTGCACGGGCCAGCCGAAGAGGTGGGCGCGATCAGTGCCGGTGCTCGCGCACGCCAGCGAGCAACAGCGACAGGATGCCCCATGCCATGAGGCCGAACACGAAGGTGGCCGCCACGCCGCGCAGCCGCCTGGGCTCCACCGGGCTGTCGGGCAGGCTCGGCTCGACGATGCGCTCCAGGTAGAGCTGCTTGCGAAGCGCCTCGCGGCGCGCCTGCTCCAGGTAGAGCAGGGCCGCGGCAAGCTGCTTGTCGGCCAGCATCCGGTCGGTCTCGAGCAGGCTGAACGAGGCTGACTTGCCCGAGAGCGATTGCGCCGGGCCGATCACCTTGGCCGTCTCGGTGGCGATCTCGCGCTGCAGCGTCTCGATGCGCCGTTGCAGCGGCGCGATCTGGGGGTTCTCTCGGGTGAGTTCCTGCACCTGGGCCAGCTGGGTGCGTGCGGCGATCAGCTCGTCCTGGAGCTTGGAGACGAGCTGCAACTGCAGCGCAGACTGGCGGTCGGGGTCGAAGACGGACTTGGCGGATCGGAACTGCGCGATGGCGGCCGCGGCGGCGCGCGAGCGCTTCTCGGCCTGTGCAAGCTCCTGCGTGGCCTGCTGCAGGGTGTCCTGGCGGCTGCGTTCGTTGAGCTGGTTGACGAGCTTCTCTCCCGCCTCGAGCAGCTGTTGGTTGATCCGCAGCGCCTCCTGCGCAGAGAACGCGCTCGTGCGCAGGACGGAGATGGCAGACACCCCATCCACTGCGATCGAGACGCGGCGCTGGTAGTAGCGGTGCAGGGCCTCGAAGCTCTCGTCGGGGTCGATGCCGGCAAAGCGGCTGAGCCTGTCCACCGTCGGCGCACCAAAGGAGCGCGAGAGCGCCAATGTCGATTCGAGCTGGCGCAGCGCGTCACGCGAGAGCACATAGTCGTGAACGGCCAGTGCGTCGTCGCTCGTGCGCGAGAGGCCCACGCCCTGCAGCACCCCGCCCAGGCCCGTGGCAGGCGCAAGCGCGGGGCTGCGCACGACGAAACGCGATTCGGATACGTAGACATCCGATGCGAGGGCGCCGAAGTAGAGGGCCGCTGCCACGGTGGGCAGCGCCACCGTGGCGAGGAAGAGGCCGCTGCTGGCCCACACGCGCCCGAGATTCAACCGGATCATGGCCGGATTATCCGGCCGTACCTGGGGTGCGGGGCCGCAAGCTGGGCCGGGAGCGTTGGCCCGGAATCAGCCTCCCCCGCCCAGCACCACATCGCCTGCCCCGATGGCACTGGCGTTGACGCCCAGCAGGATCACCTGGTCCCCGTTGTCGAGGCTCAGAGACACATCGTTGTTGACCTGCACCATACGGGCCTTGAGCTGGGCAAGGGTGGTGAAGCCAAAGGCCGAGACGTCGAGCTTGTCCGTGCCGATCTGGAAGTCGGCAATGATGTCGGTGCCGGTGCCTTTGGAGATGCGGAAGGTGTCGGCACCATCCTGGCCCCAGAGGATGTCCAGGCCCGCGCCGCCGTCCAGGGTGTCGTTGCCTGCGCCGCCGAGCAAGGTGTTGCCGATCGCGTTGCCCAGCATCAGGTTGCCCAGCTCGTTGCCCACACCAAAAGGCGTGTTGCCCACCAGGGTGAGGTTCTCGACGTTGGCAAAGAGGTAGTAGCCGTTGGGGCTGTTGGCAATCACCGTGTCGGTACCCTCACCGGGTTGCTCGAAGACCCAATCGACCTGCTGGCTGACGTAGTAGGTGTCGTCCCCCTTGCCGCCGTACATCTGGTCCCAGGCGGGGCCTCCATCGATAGTGTCATTGCCGTCCCCCCCCACGAGGATGTCGGTGGCGAAGTCGTCGCCGCCGAAGATGAGGTCGTCGCCCTCCTGGCCGTAGATCTCGTCGGCGTCGTTGCCGCCATAGAGGGTGTCGTTGCCCAAGCCGGCGACGATGTAGTCCACCCCGGCGTCGCCGTAGAGCTGGTCGTTGCCGGCTTCGCCGAAGATGGCATCGCGAGCGCCCCCACCGCGCACCGTGTCGTTACCCGCACCGGCAATCAGCAGGTTCTCGGCATCGTTGCCGGTCAGGGCATTGTCGAGTTCGTTGCCCACGCCAAAGAAGGCCGAGCCGGTGAGGGTGAGGTTCTCGACGTTGGCATAGAGGTAGAAGTTCGAGGAGGAGATGACGGTGTCGGTGCCCTCGCCGGCCGCCTCGAAGACGAGGTCTGCCTGGGTGTCGGTGAGGTAAGTGTCGTTACCCGTGCCTCCGAACAATCTATCCGTGCCGGAGCCGCCGTCTAGGGTATCCGCGCCTGCCAGGCCTTGAAGCAGATCGTCGCCGGCTCCGCCTGCCAGGGAGTTTTCGCCCGCGGTTCCGTAGAGGTTGTCCGAGAACGCGGTGCCCGTCGCGTTTTCGATCACCGAGCCGAAGTTGACGGTGATTTGCCCCGCGGCCGTGATGTTCGCTGCTCGAGCTGTTCCAAAGTACCCCCAGTAGCCCGGCGTGAGATACAAGGTGACGCCCCGCTTTGCAGAGGACGCGTCCACCATGTCGATTCCCGCACCATCCCACAGAAAGTTGGGGGCCGATTCGCTCACCAGGTGCACATCGTTGCCAGACCGGGATTGCTGGCTGGGGCCGTAGAGGTACTGCAGGGCCGCGACATCCAGAGTGGCGAAACGAAGCGCGTATTGATCGCTCGGTTTCACCGTCCCCATGACCGTCCAGTCCGTGGAGTTCTCCGCGCCTGCCAGGAACGGTGGATCACCTCCGACGTTTTCGAACACATGCTTGAGTCCCATCGCATGGCCGATCTCGTGGATCAGGACGAACAAGGCGTAGTCGCCCTGCGCCATCTGCAGGATGCCACTCGAATCCTTGTTCAGGAACACATCGCTGCCCAGGCCCAGAGCTCCTGGGTAATAGGCATATCCCGCGCTGGTGGCCTGCGAATTGTTCGCGAATGAGAAAGTGTTAGGCCGGGCTGCGTCTGCCACCTCGACGAAGGTGAGGTGGCAGATGGAGCTGATGTAGGCGAATGCTTCCTTCACCCTTGTCTTCTGCTCGGCATTGAAGGGCAGGAATCCTTGTGCATTGCCCGGGTTGGTGTCATAGCCCGGCAGCGCAGATGGAAAGGTGTAGTAAAGCAACTGCTGATCGCCCAGCAAGCCCCGGAAACTCAGTCCGCTCGCCGCCTCTGGGAGCAGCGCA
>JBJTVI010000341.1:0-3013 GCA_046081145.1 Rubrivivax sp. | reverse complement strand
CAGCTCGGCCGGGCGGCGTGGCGGGCGCGGCCGGCGGGTGTTTTCCCTGAAGTGGCCGGGTTGTGTGTTGTTTCGGTGGCCGATATAGTGTCTCCCATATCGAACCAAGACGAGCCAAAGTCCCGCGCTGGAGCCGTGCGGCTCGGCCGTCGCGCAAAGGAGTGCAATGGGAATCCGCACCGGGCAGGGCTACCTGGAGTCGCTGCGAGACGGGCGTCGCGTGCTGCTCGATGGCGAGGTGGTGGGCGATGTCACGCGCCACCCGCGCCTGGCAGGCGCCGCGCGCACGATCGCCGAGCTGCTGGACATGCAGCACGACGCCACGCACGGCCCGGCCCTCACCTACGACTCGCCCGACAGCGGCCAGAAGGTGGGCATCAGCCACCTCGTGCCGCACACGCCCGACGACCTGCGGCGCCGCCGCGAGGGGCTCAAGACCTGGGCCGACGCCACCTACGGCATGATGGGCCGCAGCCCCGACTTCATGAACGTGATGATCGCGGCGCTCGGGGCCGCGCACCCCTTTTTCGGCGCCAAGCGCAGCGAGTTCGGCGACAACATGCGGCGCTACGCGCAGCACTGCCGCGAGCACGACATCGTCATGACGCACGTGCTCGTCAATCCGCAGGTGGACCGCTCGCGCCCCGTGGAAAAGCAGGAGAAGGACCTCGCCGCCAAGGTCGTGCGCGAGGGCGACGCTGGCTTCTGGATCAGCGGGGCACGTACCGTCTCGACGCTGGCGGCCTTCTCCCACGAGGTGCTGGTGTTTCCGTCCACCTACCTCACGCCCTCGGCCGAGGCGGCCGACTACGCCTTCGGCTGCGCGCTGCCGGTGGATGCGCCGGGCATCACGTGGATTTCGCGCCCGGCCGTCACGAGCGGGGCCACCGCCTCGCATGCGGACCTGCCGCTTTCCAACCGCATGGACGAGACCGACGCGGTGGTGATCTTCGACGAGGTCTTCGTGCCCTGGGAGCGCACCTTTCTCTACCGCGACGTGGAGCTGTGCAACCAGGTCTACCCGAAGACGATGTCGGGCCCGCACGCGGCCACGCAGTCGGCCGTGCGCGCGCTGGCCAAGACGGAGTTCATGCTCGCGCTGGCCCTGTCGATCGCGCGCTCGACCAAGATCGACGAGCACCTGCACGTGCAGGGAATGATCGCCGAGATCATGGTCTTTGCCGAGACGATCCGCGCGGTCATCACGGCCAGCGAGGTCAACGCCAAGCCCACGCCCTGGGGCACGCTCGCACCCGACGCCAACGCGCTGTGGGTGGTGCGGCTCGGCTTTCCGAAGATGTTCGTGCGCATGCAGGAGATCGTCCAGCTGCTCGGCGCCAGCGGGCTGGTGGCGGTGCCCTCCTATGCCGAGCTTCAAGGGCCCGGGCGCGAGCTCGTGGAGCGCTACTACCAGTCGGCCGGCAGCGACGCCGATTCGCGCATCCGGCTCTTTCGTCTTGCCTTCGACGCCTCGATGTCAGGCTTTGCCGGGCGCCAGCAGCTCTACGAGCGCTACTACACGGGCGACCCCGTGCGGCTGGCCGGCACGCTCTTCAATCTCTACGACAAGAAGCCGCACCACGAGCGCATGACGCGCATCCTGGACGACATCCAGCGGCGCCACGATCAGGAACACGAGGGAGCGATGGAGGAGACGCGCGCATGAAGTTGTGCCAGTTCGAGGTGGGGGGCAGCGGGGTGCGGCTCGGGGTGGCCCTGGCCGGAGAGTCGCGCATCGGCGACGTGGCCCTCGGCTATCTGGCCCACGTGGCGCAGGCCGGCCGTGCGGCCGATGCCCCGGCGGCGCTGCCGGCCACCATGGAGGAGCTGCTCGCGCTGGGCGAAGCCGGGCGTACCGCAGCCGAGGCGGCCGCCAGCTGGCTAGCCGCGCGCGAAGCCGCCGGCACGCTGGCCGAGCCGCTGGGCTGGCCCGTCGGGCATGTGCACCTGCACGCGCCGGTGCGGCGGCCGCCCAAGTTCTTCGCGATTGCCATCAACCACCGCGCGATGATGGCGCGCGTCAAGCGTGCCCCGGACTCCAGCGCGGCGCACTACTGCATCAAGCTGCACACCACCATCGTCGGGCCCAACGACCCGATCGAGATTCCGCCCATCGGCCAGGTGGGCTCGGAGGTGGAGCTCGTCGCCGTCATCGGCAAGGGCGGCAAGCACATCGCGCGCGAGCACGCGCTCGGGCACGTGTACGGCTACATGCTGCACAACGACGTCACCGCGCACGAGATGCGCCGCACGCGCGAGTGGGTGGTGGTGAACCCGGGCACCGACCGCGAGGAGCGGCTCTCCTACCCCGGGCGCTACAAGAACATCGACAAGACCGCGCCGCTGGGCCCCTGGCTCGTCACGCGCGACGAGATCCCCGACCCGCAGACGATCCTGCTGCAGACCTGGCTCAACGGCAGCCTGTGCATGGAAGGCAACACCGCCGACCACGTGTTCCCGATTGCCGAGCTGGTGAGCTACATCTCGCAGGCCCATCGCCTGGAGCCCGGCGACCTCATCTCCTCGGGCACCGTGCCAGCGGTGGCGCCCTGGACCTTTGCCACCATCGACTACCTCAAGCACGGCGGCGTGGCCGAGACGGCTGGCACGGGGCTGGGCCGCCAGCGCAACCCCATCGTGGCCCTGCCCGACTGAGGGCCCGGGCAGCGAGACATGCAGCGCGACGGCGTCACGGTCTTCCAGGACGGGCCACCGGGCGCGTGGGACGAGGCGGACATCGCCTCCGTCCCCTACTGGGTGTACCAGCGCCCCGAGGTGCTCGCCCGCGAGCACGAGCAGGTGTTTCGCGGGCGCACCTGGAACTACCTGTGCCTGGACGCCGAGGTGGCCACGCCGGGGCGCTTTCGCACCACGCACATGGGCGACATGCCGATGGTGGTCTCGCGCGATGCCGAGGGCCGCATCCACGCCTTCGAGAACCGCTGCGCGCACCGCGGCGCGCTCATCGTGCTGGAGGACGAAGGCCAGGCGCGCGACTTCACCTGCGTCTACC
>JBJTVI010000340.1:0-2175 GCA_046081145.1 Rubrivivax sp. | reverse complement strand
CCTGGGCCACCCGCTGGGCGCCACCGGGGCCATCCGCTCGGCCACCGTCATCCATGCGCTGCACCGCCGCCAGCTGAAGTACGGCATGGTGACCATGTGCGTCGGCATGGGCCAGGGCGCGGCCGGCATCTTCGAGCGTGTCTGAAGGAGCCGCCGCCATGAGCCAACACATCCGCACCGGGGTCCTCAACGGCGTGGCCACGATCGAGATCGCCCGCCCCGAGAAGAAGAACGCGCTGACGCGTGACATGTACACCGCCATGGCGCAGGCGCTGGCCGACGCGCAGGCTGACGGCAGCGTGCGCGCGGTGTTGTTGACCGGCCAGCCCGGCATCTTCACCTCGGGCAACGACATCGAGGACTTCATGAGCCGCCCGCCCGGCACCGGCAGCGACGCCGAGTCCTCACCCGTGTTCCGCTTTCTGTACGCGCTGACCACCTTTGAGAAGCCGGTGGTGGCCGCCGTCACGGGGGCGGCCATCGGCGTGGGCACCACCATGCTGCTGCACTGCGACTTCGTCTATGTCAGTGACGAGGCGCGGCTGGCCATGCCTTTCGTCGGCCTGGGCCTGGTGCCGGAGTACGCCTCCAGCCTGCTGGTGCCGCAGCTGATGGGCCAGCGCCGCGCGGCCGAGAAGCTGTTGCTGGGCGACCCCTTCACTGGCGAGCAGGCCGTGGAGTGCGGCATTGCCAATGCCGTGCTACCCGCCGGCGAGGTGATGGCGCAAGCCCGCCGCGTGGCCGAGCGCTTCAACCAGCTGCCCCCCGGCGCCGTGCGTGACGCCAAGCGCCTGATGCGCGCGCCCCAGCGCGAACTGGTGCTGCAGACCATCCGCACCGAAGGCGAAATCTTCGGCCAGCGCCTGCGCAGCCCCGAAGCCCGCGAAGCCTTCCAAGCCTTCTTCGAGAAGCGGCGGCCGGACTTCAGCCCGTTCAGCTGAACCGACCTTCCTTCAAAGCCTGGCCGCCAGTCGCGTGCCCTGGTCGATCGCCCGCTTGGCGTCGAGCTCGGCGGCTTCGTGGGCGCCGCCGATCAGGTGCACGTTCACCCCTGCGGCCTGCAGCGGGGCCTGCAGCTCGCGCAAGGGCTCCTGCCCGGCGCACAGCACCACGGTGTCGCACTCGATCAGGCGCTGCTCCTTGCGCTTTTCGCCGATGCTGACCCACAGGCCCTGCGGCGTGATGCGCTCGTAGTGCACGCCGCCGATCATCTGCACCTGCTTCATCTGCAGCGCGGCGCGGTGGATCCAGCCTGTGGTCTTGCCCAGGCCACGGCCTGGCTTGCCGGTCTTGCGCTGCAGCAGCGTGACCTGCCGCGCCGGTGGCGCTGGCTGGGGCGGCACCACGCCCCCGCGCACCTGCGCCGGATCGGCCACGCCCCACTCGGCCATCCATTCGGGCAGGCTAAGCGTCGCCGAGTGTCCCGGCAGCGTGACCAGAAACTCCGCCACATCGAAGCCGATGCCGCCGGCACCGACGATGGCCACGCGTGGACCCACCGCGGCGCCCTGCAGCACCTGCACGTAGCTCAGCACGTTCGGGCCCTCCTGCCCGGGGATGCGGGGGCTGCGCGGGGTGACGCCCGTGGCCAGCAGCACCTCGTCGAAGCCCTGCGCCAAGAGGGTCTGCGCGTCAGCCCGCACGCCCAGGTGCAGGTGCACCCCCGTGGCCTGCAGGCGCTGGCTGAAGTAACGCAGCGTCTCGGCAAACTCTTCCTTGCCCGGGATGCGGCGCGCCAGGTTGAACTGCCCGCCAATCTGGGCAGCGGCCTCGAACAGGTGCACCTCATGCCCGCGCTCGGCCAGCGTGGTGGCCGCGGCCAGCCCGGCCGGGCCGGCGCCCACCACCGCACAGCGCTTGCGCCGTGACGTGGGCGTGATGAGCAGCGTGGTCTCGTGCCCGGCGCGCGGGTTGACCAGGCAGCTCGCCAGCTTGTTCTCGAAGGCGTGGTCCAGGCAGGCCTGGTTGCAGGCGATGCAGGTGTTGATGTCCTGCGGCCGGCCGGCGCGCGCCTTGGCCACGAAGAAGGGGTCGGCCAGCAGCGGCCGGGCCAGGCTCACCAGATCAGCGCTGCCGTCGGCCAGCAGGCCCTCGGCCACTTCGGGTGTGTTGATGCGGTTGCTGGTCACCAGCGGGATCTGCAGGCCCTGGGCCCGCAGCGTCTCGCGCATCTTC
>JBJTVI010000339.1:0-2481 GCA_046081145.1 Rubrivivax sp. | reverse complement strand
ATGGCTCTGCCAGCCGCGACGGGCTTCGCCCAGGCCTACCCGGCCAAACCCATCCGCTACATCGTGCCGGTGGCCGCCGGTGGCGGCAGCGACTTGGTCGGCCGCACCGTCACCGAGCGCTGGGGCCGGGCGCTGGGCCAGGGCTTCGTGGTCGAGAACCTTGGCGGCGGGGGCGTGGCGATCGCCTGCCAGACCACGGCCAAGGCCGCGCCTGACGGCTACACGCTGCTGCAAGGCTACGTGGCCACGCACGGCACCAGCCCGGCCACGCGCAGCAAGCTGCCTTACGACCCGATCAAGGACTTCACGCCCGTGGGCATGATCGGCGCCACGCCCAACGTGCTCGTGGTCAACGCCGCGTTGCCCGTGGCCACGATCGCGGAGTTCACCGCCTGGCTCAGGAAGAACCCGGGCCGCGCCAGCTACGGCTCGGCCGGGCAGGGTTCGCTCACGCACCTGACGATGGAGCTCTACAAGCAGGCCACTGGCACCTTCGCCGTGCACATCCCCTACCGCGGCATCGCGCCAGCCTTCACCGATCTGCTGGCGGGGCAGACGCAGGCGATGTTCCCGGGCCTGGCTGCGGCGCTGCCGCACATCCGCTCGGGGCGCGTACGCCCGCTGGCCGTCACGGGGGCCACGCGCCACTCCGCGCTCAAGGACGTGCCCACGATGGTGGAGGGCGGCTTCAGGGGCTTCGACGCGCTGCAGTGGTACGGCGTGGTGGCACCGGTCGGGCTGCCCGCGCCCATCCTGGCCCGGCTGAACGAGACCCTCAACGCATCGCTGCAGGGCGTCGACCTGCGCGACAAGCTCGCCGCCGAGGCGGTCGAGCCCTGGCCCATGAGCCCCGAGCAGTTCGCCACCTTCGTGCGCGAGGACATCGCGCGCTGGACCCGCGTGGCGCGTGACCGCAAGATCGACCTCGACGCCTGAAACCGGATTGCCCATGGCCCGCAACACCACCGTCACCGCCGACCCCGACGCCCCGCCCATCACGCGCATCCTGGCCGAGTTCGTCGCCACCCACCCCTCAGGCGGATGGAGCGAGGCGGTCGAGCACGAGGCGCACCGCACCTTCCTGAACTGGATGGGCTGCGCGGTGGGCGCAGCGCGGCACGAGTCGGTGGAGACGACGCTTGCTGCCGTGCACATGCTGCAACCGGCCGCGCAGGCCACCGTGCTCGGCCGTGCCGAGCGCGTGGACATGGCCAGCGCCGCGCTCGTCAACGGGATTGCCTCCCACACCTTCGATTTCGACGACACGCACCTCAAGACCGTGATCCATCCGGCTGGGCCCGTGGCCTCGGCGCTGCTGGCGCTGGCGGAAGTGACCGGCGCCAGCGGCCGCATGCTCATCGATGCGCTCGTGCTGGGCATCGACGTGTCGTGTCGGCTGGGCAACATGATGTACCCCGAGCACTACGACCGCGGCTGGCACATCACCGGCTCCACCGGCTCGATCGGCGCAGCGGCCGGCTGTGCGCGCCTGCTCGGGCTGGATGCGGGACGCACGGCCATGGCTCTGGGCATCGCCGCCTCGCAGCCCGTGGGCCTGCGCGAGCAGTTCGGTACGATGAGCAAGCCCCTCCACCCGGGCGCGGCCGCGCGGGCCGGGCTGATGGCAGCGCTGATGGCGCGCCACGGCTTCACCGCCAGCCCGCGTGCCCTGGAGGCGCCGCGCGGCTACGTGCAAGTAGTCTCCACCAAGGCCGACTGGCGCGAGGCCACCGAGGGCCTGGGCGAGCGCTTCGAGATCAGCCTGAACACCTACAAGCCCTTTGCCTGCGGCATCGTCGTGCACCCGGGCATCGACGCGTGCGCGCAACTGCGCGCGCAGGGTGTCCGGGCCGAGGCGGTCGAGCGCATCGAGCTCAAGGTGCACCCCCTCGTGCTCGAGCTGTGCGGCAAGGCCGAGCCCGCGGACGGGTTGTCTGCCAAGTTCAGCATCTATCACGCCTGTGCCGTCGGGCTCCTGTACGGCCAGGCGGGTGAGGGCGAATTCGCCGATGCGGTGGTGAACGACCCGCAGGTGGTGGCCCTTCGGCGCAAGGTGCGGGCCACGGTGGACCCGACGATTCACGAAGACCAGGCCGATGTGCGGGCCGTGCTGCGCGACGGCTCCGAGCGCCACCTCTTCATCGAGCACGCGATCGGCTCGGTGGCTCGCCCGATGAGCGACGCGGCGCTGGAGGCCAAGTTCCACGGGCAGGCCGATGCGGTGCTGGGCAAGATGCAGGTCCAGGCCCTGATCGCAGCCTGCTGGGCTCTGGGCGGCGCCGCCGGTGTCGACGCACTTGTCAAGGAGGCTCGGGCATGAAGATCAGGCGATTCGTCGTGGCGGCAGCCCTCGGCATGGCCGCCTGTTTCCTGGTGACAGCCGCGCAGGCGCAGTCGGGGGACTACCCCAGTCGCTCCGTCCGCATCATCGTCCCCTTCTCGCCCGGCGGCGCCGTCGACGGGCCGATCCGCGCCATCGCC
>JBJTVI010000338.1:0-2427 GCA_046081145.1 Rubrivivax sp. | reverse complement strand
GGTAGACGCTGGCAAAGCGCACGTAGGCGACCTTGTCGAGCTTCTTGAGCTCGCGCATCACGAGCTCGCCCAGGCGGGTCGTCGTCACCTCGCGCGCGGGCGAGGTGAGCAGCCGCTCCTGGATGCGTTCCACCGAGGCGTCGACCTGCTCGGTGCTCACGGGGCGCTTGCGCAGCGCCAACGTCATCGAGCTGCGAAGCTTTTTCGCGTCGAACTCCACGCGGCTGCCGTCACGCTTGACCACCGCCGGCATCGCCACCTCGGGTCGCTCGAAGGTGGTGAAGCGGCGGTCGCACTTCAGGCAGCGCCTGCG
Source organism: Rubrivivax sp. (assembly GCA_046081145.1). Taxonomy (GTDB): domain Bacteria; phylum Pseudomonadota; class Gammaproteobacteria; order Burkholderiales; family Burkholderiaceae_C; genus Rubrivivax. The sequence continues at coordinate 2,114 of JBJTVI010000338.1, read as the reverse complement.
CCTGCGGGTGAAGCCCTCGTCGGTGTCGCGCGTCTCGGCGACCTGGGTGTCTTCGTGTCCGCAGTAGGGGCAGCGCATCTCAGCGGTAGACGGGGAACGCTCGGGTGAGCTCGCCCACCTGCGCGCGCACCGTCTCCAGCACGGCGGGGTCGTCCGGGCGGTCGAGCACGTCGGCGATGAGGTGCGCGGTGCGCCGCGCCTCGTCCTGGCGAAAGCCCCGTGTGGTCATGGCAGGCGATCCGAGGCGGATCCCGCTGGTCACCATCGGCTTTTGCGGGTCGTTGGGGATGCCGTTCTTGTTGCAGGTGATGTGTGCCTGCCCCAGCAGTGCCTCGGCCTGCTTGCCCGTCAGGCCCTTGGGGCGCAGGTCCACGAGCATCACGTGGCTCTCGGTGCGGCCCGAGACGATGCGCAGCCCGCGCTCGATCAGCGTCTCGGCCAGCACGCGGGCGTTCTCGAGCACCTGCTCCTGGTAGGCGCGAAAGCCGGGCTGCAGCACCTCGTGGAAGGCCACGGCCTTGGCCGCGATCACGTGCATCAGCGGCCCACCCTGGATGCCGGGGAAGATGGCGCTGTTGACCTTCTTGGCGATCGTCTCGTTGTTCGTCAGCACCACGCCGCCGCGCGGGCCACGCAGGCTCTTGTGGGTGGTGGAGGTGACGACATCGGCATGCGGCACGGGGTTGGGGTAGACGCCGGCGGCGATCAGGCCGGCGTAGTGCGCCATGTCGACCATGAAGTAGGCGCCGATCTCGCGCGCCACACGGGCAAAGCGGGCAAAGTCGATGCGCAGGCTGTAGGCCGAGGCCCCCGCGATGATGAGCTTGGGGCGGTGCTCGCGGGCCACCCGCTCCATCTGCTCGTAGTCGATCGCCTCCTGCGCGTCCAGCCCGTAGCTCACCACCTTGAACCACTTGCCGCTCATGTTCAGCGGCATGCCGTGGGTGAGGTGCCCGCCCTCGGCCAGGCTCATCCCCATGATGGTGTCTCCCGGCTGAAGCAGCGCGAAGAAGACGCCCTGGTTGGCCTGCGAGCCCGAGTTCGGCTGCACGTTGGCGAACTGGGCCCCGTAGAGCTGACGCAGCCGGTCGATGGCAAGCTGTTCCACCACGTCCACGTGCTCGCAGCCACCGTAGTAGCGCTTTCCGGGGTAGCCCTCGGCGTACTTGTTGGTGAGCTGGCTGCCCTGTGCGGCCATCACCGCCGGGGAGGCGTAGTTCTCCGAGGCGATGAGCTCGATGTGGGCTTCCTGGCGCTGGTCTTCGGCCTGGATCGCGGCCCAGACGTCGGGGTCGACGCGGGCGAGGGTGTGTTGGCTGCGGTCGAACATGGTGCCGACGAGTGTAGCGGAGCCCCGGGATCACCCTGATCCCGGACCCCGTCGAGCCGGGCGCTCAGGGCCGGGCGGCAGCCAGGCGATCCTGGCCTGGCGCGGCATTGGCCACGTTGCGCAGGCGCGTCTGCTCGGCCAGCACGCGATCGGCGGTGTCGGCCTCGCGCTGCGGGTCCCCCGCACCCAGGTACAGGCGCAGGCCCTCGGGCAGGCTGCCACCGGCGCGGCGCACGCTGTCTTGCAGCACGATCACGCCCACCCGCAGGTTGGCCAAGGGGTCGAAGGCGGCCAGCGCGCCGCCAAAGGCCTCGAACTTCGCGTCGTGGTCGGCCGTGACGACGTGCATCAGACCCTGCGCACCCACCGTGCCCTGGGCCAGCGGGTTGAAGCTCGATTGCACCGCCACCACGGCCAGGATGAGGGTCGGATCCAGCCCGAAGCGCTGGCCGAGCGTCCAGGCCTCCTGGACGAGCAGCGCCAGGGGCTGGGGAGCCACCTTGTACTGGCGCGTGAGCCACTGCGCCACGGCCCCTTGCTGTGGCGTGAGCGTGGCCGGATCGATGCCGGCCACGGCGGTGCCGCTCGGTGCCTCGGCCGGCTCGGCTGGGCGCAGATCGTGCCGCTGCTGCAGCCACCCGAGCACCTGGGCGGCCGCCTGCTCGCGCACGCTGGCGTGGGTGGCGAAGAGCGCGCCCGCGCCCAGCAGCAACAGGCCGAGCACGGCCAAGCCGTGGTGGCTCCACTGCAGCAGGGTGCGCGCGGCGCGCGTCCAGGCTCGTAG
>JBJTVI010000337.1:0-2496 GCA_046081145.1 Rubrivivax sp. | reverse complement strand
GCCATCGTCGACATGATGACCGGCATGTATGCCTGCACGGCCATCCTGGCCGCGCTCGAGCACCGGCACCTCAGCGGCGAGGGTCAGTACATCGACATCGCACTGCTCGATGGCATCGTGGCCATCGGCGGCAACCAGGTGACGGCGCACCTGGCCACCGGCAAGGTGCCGCACCGCTACGGCAACGCGCACGCCAGCCTCGTGCCCTACCAGGTGTTCGCCACCGCCACCGAGGAGATCGTCGTGGCCGTGGGCAACGACGAGCAGTGGCGGCGCTTCTGCGAAGCGATCGAGCGGCCGGACCTGCGTGACGACCCGCGCTGGGCGCGCATGACGCTGCGCATCACCGGCCGCCAAGTGCTGGTGCCCGAGCTCGCGCGCACGCTGCTCGAGCGCCCCGCGGTGGAGTGGCTCGCCCGCATCGAGGCCGCGGGCGTGCCCTGCGGGCGCATCAACGACTACGCGCAGGTCTTCCATGAGCCGCAGGTGCTGCACCGGAGGCTGCGCGTGGACGTGCCGCGCGACGATGGCGCCAGGGTGGGCACGGTCGCGAGCCCGCTGCGCCTGAGCGCCACACCGCCGCGCTACGAACGCGCGCCGCCCCGGCTGGGCGAGGCCACCGAGGAGGTGCTGCAGCGGGTGCTCGGCAAGAGCGCGCAGGAGGTGCAGGCCCTTCGTCGCGACGGGGTCATCTGAGCCCCGGGCCGCCTCGGCAGGAAAACCCCCATGCGGCGGCTGCCAGGCTTGGACAAGATCCGGGGCACCCTGGCTCCGCCTCACGCCCGACCATGATTCCTCGCCGCACCCTGCTGGCTGCCGCTGTCGCCGCTGGCGCCGCCCCCGTCCTGCACACCCGCTCGCACGCGCAGGCGAGCTTTCCGAACCGCCTCGTGCGCATCGTGCCCTTCGGCACCGCGGGGGGCCCCATCGACGCGCTGGCGCGCGTGTACGCGGAGAAGCTGCAAGCCCGCTGGGGCCAGCCCTTCATCGTCGAGGCCAAGCCCGGGGCCAGCGGCATCATCGCGGCCGACTTCGTGGCCAAGGCGCCTGCCGACGGCCATACCGTGCTCTTCACGCTGCCGCTCACGCACGTGAACGTGCCCATCCTGCAAAGCAAGGTGCCTTACGACCCCGTGCGGGACTTCACGCCGCTTTCCATGCTCGCCACCGGCGGCCCGATGATCGTCGCCCGGGCCGATGCGCCCTTTGGCGACGTGCAGGGCCTCGTCGACTTCGCCCGGCGCGGCGGCAAGCCGTTGAACTACGGCACCTGGGGAACGGGCAGCACGGCACACCTCTTCGGCGAACTGCTCCGGCGCCAGAGCGGCGTCGCGCTCACCCACGTGCCCTACAAGGCCGAGGCCCAGGTGCACAGCGATCTCTTCGGCGGCGCGCTGGACTTCGCCTGGTCCAACCCCTCCACGGCGCGCGGGCACGTGCAGGCCGGCAAGATGAAGGTGCTGGCGATCTCGGGCACGCGCCGCGTCTCGACGATGCCGCAGGTGTCCACCTTCGCCGAGCAGGGCTTCAGGGGCTTCGACATCGACAGCTGGATCGGCGTGTACGGCCCGCCGCGGATGGGCGCGGAGATCCAGAACGCCTGGGTCACCGCCCTGCGCGAGACCACGGCCCTGCCCGATGTGGCCCAGCGCCTCGTGGCCTTCGGCTTCGAGCCGCTGGGCAACACGCCGGCGCAGTTCCTCGAGCGCTACCAGGCCGACTACCCGCGCATGGCCGAGCTCATCAAGGTGGCCGGCGTGACGGCCGACTGAGTCGCCACCGTCTGCCGCCCGACCGCACACCGCCAGCCGACCATCGGCCGCCCACCCACCGTTGGCCACAGCTCAGCCCGCCTCGCATGACCGATCCCGCACGCCCGGCCCGCCCCATTCACCCCATTCACGCCATTCACCCCGTCCAGCCCGCCCCCGAGCCCGACACCGGCACCGCCTACGGCCGCCCCGCGCCCACCTACCGCGCCGAGCTCACCGAGGTGGGCCCGGGCAAGCCCATGGGCGAGCTGCTGCGGCGCTACTGGCACCCCATCGGGTTGTCGTCCGATGCCTCCACCACGCCGCGCAAGGTGCGCGTGCTCGGAGAGGATCTGATCGTCTTTCGCGACGGCGCCGGCCGGCCCGGCCTCGTCTACCCGCACTGCACGCACCGAGGCACCTCGCTCTACTACGGCAAGGTGGAAGAGCGTGGCATCCGCTGCTGCTACCACGGCTGGCTCTTCGACGTGCAGGGGCGGTGCCTGGAGCAACCCTGCGAGCCCGGGGGTGGTTCGGCGCGCGAGCGCCGCCGCCAGCCCTGGTACCCGGTGCAGGAGCGCTACGGGCTCCTGTGGGCCTACATGGGCCCGCCCGAGCGCAAGCCCGTGCTGCCGCGCTACGAGTGCCTGGAGGTGCTCGAGGAAGGCGAGTTCCTCGAGGCCGACGACAGCAGCATCGGTGGCGGCGGCCCGCCCATCATCCCCTGCAACTGGCTGCAGCATTA
>JBJTVI010000336.1:0-19352 GCA_046081145.1 Rubrivivax sp. | reverse complement strand
CACGAGACGATCAGGAACAAGATCACGAGCACGCCCAGCAGCCCGCCGATGAGCTCGATGGTGGCGCCCACGTTGGGGTTGGCCTTGCGCAGCACCATGCCGATGACCGTTGGCACGAGCAGCACCACGAGCACCTGCGCCACGTTGGCCGCCGGGATCACGAACTCGCCCTGGATCCCCGCCAGACCCGAATAGAACCGGATGAGCAGCGGCACCACGGCCACCGCCACGAGCGTGGAGACGCTCGTCATCATGATCGACAGCGCCAGCACACCCTTGCTGAAGTAGGTGAAGATGTTGGATGTCGTGCCGCCGGGCATGCAGCCCATCAGGATCAGGCCGACCGCAAGTGCGGGCGGCAGGCCCAGAGCAATGGCCAGCGCGTATCCCAGGAAGGGCATGATTCCGTACTGGCACAGCAGCCCCACCAGCACGCCCTTGGGCTTGCGAAAGGCGATCAGGAAATCACGGAAGGTGAGCGACGCCCCCATGCCGAGCATGATCAGGGCCATCATCACGCCCAGCAGGCGGGTCTCGGTTTCGGTCAGCATCAGGCGTTCTCCGCATTCGTGGTGGCCTGCATTTCGGCCCTCACCTGCGCCTTGAGCTCCTTGCGCAGGATCTTTCCGATCGGCGACTTCGGCAGTTCGTCCCGGAACACCACCGACTTGGGCACCTTGTAGTCGGTAAGCAGCGTGCGGCAGTGCGCAATCACCTGCTCGGCCGTGAGCGACTCGTCGCGCCGAACCACGTACACGCGCACGGCCTCGCTGCTCCTGGCGTCCGGAACGCCCACCACGGCTGCCTCCATCACGGCGTCGAGCCGGCTCACCGCCTCCTCCACCTCATTGGGGTAGACGTTGAAGCCCGAGACCAGGATGAGGTCCTTCTTGCGGTCGACGATGGTGAAGAAGCCTTCGGTGTCCATCACGGCCACGTCCCCGGTGTGCAGCCAGCCGTCACGCAGCACCGAGGCCGTCTCCCCGGGCTGGTTCCAGTAGCCCTGCATCACCTGCGGCCCGCGCACCGCGATTTCACCCGGCTCCCCCACGGCCACCGCGAGCCCGGCGTCGTCCAGCAACCGCAGCTCGGTGCCCGGCACGGGTATGCCGATGGATCCCACGCGCCGCGTACCGGAAAGGGGATTGAAGGTCACCACGGGCGAGGTCTCGGTCAGGCCGTAGCCCTCGACGATGCGGGTGCCCGTGACCTGTTCCCAGCGCTCGGCCACCGCAGGGTGCAGGGCCGTGCCGCCGGCGATCGCCGCCTTCAGCCGTCGGGGCGGGAAGGCGACGAACCACTCCTCGTTGAGCAGCGCGTTGAAGAGCGTGTTGACGCCGGTGACCCACGTGATGGGCGTGTTCTCGATGGCCCGCTGCAGGTTCTGCACCGGTCGCGGCGAGGGGATCAGGACGTTTCGCGCCCCCGCGTCGTAGAAGCTCAGCAGGTTGGCGGTGAAGGCGAACACGTGGTACAGCGGCAAGGCCGTCAGCACGCACTCCTGGCCGGGCTCGATCTGGCTCGCCCCCATCGCCCGGATCTGCGCCAGATTGGCCAGCAGGTTGCGGTGCGAGAGCCGCGCGCCCTTGGCCACGCCCGTCGTGCCGCCCGTGTACTGCAGCACGGCCGTCGCATCCCCTCCGACGGCGGCTGACCACTGCCGCACACTCGCCGACCCGAGCCGCTCCCGATGAGCGCGGCCCTTGGCAATCGCCGCCATGAAGCGCACGTGCGGAACGTGGATGCGCGGCAAGGCACGGTTCCACCAGCGCTGCACGGCCCTGACGATGCCACGCGGCACGGCCGGGAAGAGCTCGGGCACGCTGGCCACGATCACGTGTCGCACGTCCGTCTGGCCGGCCAGGGCATCGAGCTTGTCGGCGAAGAGCTCGGTGATCACGAGCGCCTGCGCGCCGGAGTCCTTGAACTGGTGCGCCATTTCGGGCGCCGTGTAGAGCGGGTTCGTGTTGACGAGCACGCAGCCCGCCTTGAAGATCCCGAACACCGCCACGGGATAGGCCAGGCCGTTGGGGAGCTGTACCGCCACCCGCGCGCCCTCGGCCAGTCCCAGCTCCTCGCGCAGGTAGGCCGCAAAGGCATCCGACAATTCGTCGACCTGCGCAAAACTCAGGCTGCCGTTCATGCCGTTGGGCACGACGGCGGTGAAGGCCCGCTGCGCGGCGTAGCGCTCGCTCGCGGTGCGCACCAGGGTGGCCAGGTTCGCGTGCGGGGACGCAGGCAGTTCAGCGGGCGTATCGGGGCCGTAGTGGGCCTGCCACACACGCTGCTCGTACATCGCGGCGTCGGCCGGATCCATGGGTGTCTCCTCGTGCAGGCGGGGTCGAACGGTGGCGATGGCCGGCGACCGGGTTGGCCATGCATGGCCACCCGAGGCGCAGTTTAGGCAGCCGTCCCTTGCCAGGTGCGCCCGGGTAGGCTTGACCCCGATGCCAGAGAGGCGGCCGGCACCCCGCGCAGGGCCAATTCCACCGGAAACCCGTGTTATACTGGTAGGCTTTGGTGCTTGGTGAGCGTTCAGCTGCCTTCCGCACCGAGATCACGAGTTGATCTCCATCCTCCGCCAGACCTCCTGACTGCTTTCGCGGTCCTCCCGATCTGGCTGCCCCTGGCCCGCGGCGAGTGACCCTGCCGGCCAGCCGCCGGACAGAGTTCATCCGCCGTCCACGCGCCAGTGCGCGCGTGGTGTCCAGTCAGCAGGCGCAACGCGGCCCGTCCGCGACACCCCGAAACCGCGCCGGTGAGGCAGGTGCGCCTGCGCCCCACCGGCACCCTCAGCGCTTCCGCCCCGGAAGACGCTCATCCCGGCCTGCGCCAGCCGCAGTGCCATCTTCCATTCCATCAGCAAGGAAAACGATATGACGACCGAAACCGGCACCGTGAAGTGGTTCAACGAAGGCAAGGGCTATGGCTTCATCGCCCCCGACAACGGCGGCAAGGACCTGTTCGCCCACTTCAAGGAGATCCAGGGCACGGGCTTCAAGACGCTGGCCGAGAACCAGCGCGTGGAGTTCGAGGTGACCCAGGGCCAGAAGGGCCCGCAGGCCTCCCGCATCCGTCCGCTTTGAGGCCATCCCACATGAGCTTCGACAGCCTGGGCCTCTCGCCGGCCATCACCCAAGCCGTGCGTGACGCCGGCTACGCCGAGCCGACCGAGGTCCAGCGCTGCGCCATCGGTCCCGCCCTGGAAGGCCGGGACCTGATGGTCGCCTCGCAGACCGGCAGCGGCAAGACGGCCTCCTTCATCCTGCCGGCGCTGCAACGCGTGCTGGCGGCGCGCGCCGCCTCGGGCGGGCCGCGCGCGCCGGGCCCGGCAGGCCGCGGGCCGCGCGTGCTGGTGCTCGCCCCCACGCGGGAGCTTGCCCTGCAGGTGGCCAAGGCCGCGCTGAGCTACGGACGGCATGTGCCGGGCTTGCGCGTGGCCACCGTCGTGGGCGGCGTGCCGTATGGCGCGCAGCTCAAGGCGCTGGCCGGGCGGCTCGATCTGCTGATTGCCACGCCCGGGCGTCTCATCGACCACCTCGACAGCGGCAAGGCCCTGCTCTCGGGCGTGGAGATGCTGGTGCTCGACGAGGCCGACCGCATGCTCGACATGGGCTTCATCGAGGACATCCAGCGCATCGCCGAAGCCACGCCCCGCGCGCGCCAGACCGTGATGTACAGCGCCACCTTCGCCGGACGCGTGGGCGCCCTGGCCGGGAGCCTGCTGCGCGAGCCGCAGCGCATCGAGGTCGCCTCGCACACCGACACCCACGCCAACATAGAGCAGCGGCTGCACTGGGCCGACGACTCGCGCCACAAGAACGCCCTGCTCGATCACATCCTGACCGAGCGTGACGTCGACCAGGCGCTTGTCTTCACCCGCACCCAGCAGGATGCCGACTGGCTCGCCGACCGCCTGGCCGGCATGGGCCACGCGGTAGCCTCGCTGCACGGCGGCATGCCCCAGGGCCGGCGCAACCGCGTGCTCCAGGGGCTGCGCGCCCGGCAGCTGCGCGTGCTCGTGGCCACCGACGTGGCCGCACGCGGCATCGACGTGCCCACGATCAGCCACGTGATCAACTACGGGCTGCCCATGAAGGCCGAAGACTACGTGCACCGCATCGGCCGCACCGGTCGCGCCGGCCGCAGCGGCCTGGCCGTGACCCTGGCCGAGCGCCAGGACGCCGGCAAGCTGCACCTCATCCAGCGCTTCACCACGCAGCGCATTCAGGCCGTGACCATCGCCGGCCTGGAGCCCCGCCGGGTCGAGGCCAGCCCGGGGCCAGGGCGCGGCGCGCGGCCCTGGGCCGGGCAGCGCCCGAAGCAGGCCGGGTGGGCGAACGCCGCCTCGAAGAAGTCGCGCCCGAACCCGGGCCGCTGACCCAGGGGCCCACGAGCTCGCTCTCCAGCCCGGCTCGGGTGCAAGCTGGCCGGGCCGGGAGTCGACGCGAAGCTCAAGCAGAGAGCATCGTGCCGCGCAACGTTCCCCGGCCATCCACCGGCTGTCGCGCCATGGCCGCGATGCTGCCCATGAAGCTCAGCTCCAGAGCTTCTCCCGTGAAGCGGAAGGTCAGGCGATCGTGGTGCGCCGACTCGGGAAAGCGCAGCAGCCACTGCATCGTGGCGTCGTCCTCCCAGGCCATCGCCGCGGCGTAGGGGTGCCGTGTCCCCACTGGGGGTGCACCAGCCGGCGACAGGCGCGGCGGCATCCCTGGCAGCGCCGTCTGGCCGTGGTGCCAGGCCTCGAAGCGGGCCGCCAGCGGATGGACCCGCCCCTCGCCACGAAACACCGCATGCGCCAGGCCGCTTTCGAAGGCCAGCGAGACCGACTCCAGCCCCAGCGCATTGGGCGCCAGCGCGAAGCTGCGGCCCGACAAGCCAGCAGCCCGGGCTGACCCAGGCTGCCCTGCCGGCCGCTCGAGCTCGAGCCGGCCCAGTGCCTGGAGCAGGCGCTGGTGCGCAGCTGGCGCAGCCGCGCGCGGCGCATCGCCCATCGCCGGCAGCAGGTGCGACCACACCAGGTCGAGCGTGGCCTGCATGTCCTCGCACTCGCCTTGCAGCGCCAGCACCGCGCGCTGGCGCGGCATCACGACCAGGAACTGCCCGAACGCGCCGTCGCCGCGATAGGCGTCGTGGGTGCAGCGCCAGAAGTGGTAGCCGTAACCCTGGACCCAATCGGGGCGTACCCGCGCGCCCGTGGGCCGGGCCTGCTGGATCTGCCGGGACGTGGCCTCGGCCACCCAGCCAGCCGGCAGGATCTGCCGCCCTTGCCAGCTACCGCCCTGCATGAGCAGTTGGCCAAAGCGCGCCAGGGCATGCGTGGGCAGGTACAGGCCCGAGGCTCCCAGGTCGATGCCCTGCGGGCAGGTTTCCCAGCGCACCGGCCCGATACCCAGCGGCTCGAAGAGCCGTGGCCCGAGGTAGTGCGTCAACCGCTGCACCGTGAGCCGTTGCACGATGGCCGAACACAGGTAGCTTGCCGCGCTGCTGTAGCGGAAAGTGCTGCCGGGGGCCGCCACGAAGGGCACGGCCAGGATCTGCCGCGCCCAGTCGGGCTCGCGCATCGCCTCCGGCGACGGCTCGTGCATCTGGCCGGCGGACATGGTGAGCAGGTCGCGCACGCGCAGCTCGGCCAGGTGCTCCCCCACACGCGCAGGCACCGCGTCGGGCAGCAGCCGCACCACGCGGTCCTGCAACGACAGCCGGCCCTCGGCCACCGCGAACCCGACCGCAGTGGCCGTGAAGCTCTTGCTCAGCGAGTAGAGGGGATGAGCCCATTGCGGCCCATGGGGCTGCGACCAGCCCTGCGCCACCACGTGCCCATGACGGCAAAGCAACAGGCCATGCAGCTCGCGGGCCTGGACGGCGGCGGCCTCGACGAAGGCCTGGATCGCCGCGGAGTCGATGCCCTGCTCCTCGGGGGTGCGCTGCGGCAGGCCAGCCGCACCAGGTGTCGGCAGCCAGGCGCAGCCGGCGAGCCCGGCCAGGCCCGCCACACCACCCGCCACACCACCCGCGAGACTGCCAAGGCCGCCCAGAACACCCAGAACGGCTCGTCGATCGATGGTTGCCCCGCCCACGCCTGCTCCTTGCTGCGTGTGCATTGTTGCGCGCCTCGTGCACCCGGCCGGGAGGATCCCCGGGCCTGCGGGGCTTGCCCCGCGCATCCGAACTTCCTATGCTCCAGCGCCAATGGACAAGGCCGACCCTACCGGTGGAGCCGACCGCGCGGCGCGGCGGCGCGGCGCCATCGTCAGCCTCTTCGGCGCAGCCCTGGGCCTTGCCGGCTGCAATGGCAGCGACGGGGCGGGCACGGCTCTGGCAGCCAGCAGCGGCCCCACGCTCGGGCCGACCGAGCTCGCCATCCTCGTGGCCGAGGGGGATCCCGTGAGCGAGGCGATCGCGCGGGCCTACCAGCGCTCGCGCGGGGTCCCCGAGGCCAACCTCATCCGCGTGCGCCTGCCCGCCTCGAGCGACGAGATCGCCGCGGCCGACTTCGCGGCACTGAAGGCCGACGTGGACGCGCGGCTGCCCGCAGCGGTTCAGGCCACGCTGTTGACCTGGACGGCACCTTCGCGCGTCGTGGGCCCCTGCACCATGAGCATCACCAGCGCGCTGGCCCTGGGCTTCGACCCCCAGTGGTGCGCCAACACCTGCGAGACCACAGCCGCCACGGCCTACTTCGGCAGCACGAGCCGGCGCCCCTACGCCGACTTCGGCATCCGGCCTTCGATGATGCTCGGGCTGGGCACGCTGGCCGAGGCGCAGGCCCTCATCGACCGGGGGGTGGCGGCCGACGGGTCGATCGCCAGCGGGCGCGTGCGTGGCACCGGCTGGCTCGTGCGCACCAGCGACGTCGCGCGCAGCGTGCGCTGGCCGGACTTTCGCGCCCTCTCCACCCAGCAGGTGCCTGGCGTCACCCTGAACTACCTCGACAACGCCACGGGCCAGGCCAGCAACGCCGTGACCAACCAGGACAACCTGCTTTTCTACTTCACGGGGCTGCCTGCGGTTCCGCAGATCGGCACCAATCGCTGGCTGCCCGGCGCGGCCGCCGACCACCTCACCAGCACGGGCGGGTTCCTGCCCAACGGAGCCGGCCAGATGCCGGCCACCGACTGGCTGCGCGCGGGCGCCACGGCGAGCTACGGCACCGTCTCCGAGCCTTGCAACTACACCGACAAGTTCCCCCGCGCCAGCACGCTCGTGGGGCGCTACCAGGCGGGCGATACGCTGCTGGAGGCCTACTGGAAATCCGTGCGCACGCCCGGCCAGGGCCTGTTCGTCGGCGAGCCCCTGGCGCGGCCCTGGGCACGCTGAACCCGGCCGCGCGTCGCGTGCAGGCTCGCGGCCGAGGCCAGGCCCAGCCTGGCGCGGCAGGGTTGCGTTACGCTGCCGGCGTTGCTGCACCCTTTCGGAGTACCCGACCATGCCACCCGTGATCGCACAGAAGTCCCCCTATGCGGTCGCCGTGGAGGCCGGCAAGGCCTACTACTGGTGTGCCTGCGGGCAGAGCAAGTCACAGCCCTTTTGCGACGGGTCCCACCAGGGCAGCGGGATCGTGCCCGTCAAGTACGACGCCACCGCCAGCCAGACGGTCTATTTCTGCGGCTGCAAGCACAGCCGCAACGGTGTGCTCTGCGACGGTTCGCACAAGGCGCTGTGAGTGGGCCGGGCGCTGCCCATGCCCTCACGCGATGCGCGCGAGGGCCTTGCAGGGCTCGATACCCCCTGCGCGCTCGTCGACGTGCCGCGCCTGCAGCACAACATCTCTCGCATGCAGCAGCGGCTCGATGGTCTGGGCGTGGCCTTCCGTCCCCACGTCAAGACCTCCAAGTGCCTGCCCGTGGTGCGCTCGCAGCTCGCGGCCGGGGCCCGCGGCATCACGGTCTCGACCTTGCGTGAGGCCAAGCAATTCCACGCCGCAGGCATCTCCGACATCCTCTACGCCGTGTGCATCGTGCCGGGCAAGCTCCCGGCCGCCCTGGCCCTGCGTCGCCAGGGCTGCGATCTCAGGCTCGTCACCGACAGCGTGGAAGGTGCCCAGGCGATCGTCGCATTCGCGAGGGAGCACGGGGAGGTCTTCGAGGTCTGGATCGAGATCGATGTGGATGGGCACCGCTCGGGCATCGCGCCGCGAGCCGAAGCCTTGCTGGAGGTCGGCCGCACGCTGCACGACGGGGGGCAGCGTCTGGGGGGCGTGATGGCGCACGCGGGCTCCAGCTACGAGCTCTGCGAGCCCGATGCCTTGCGCCGGTTGGCCGAGCAGGAGCGCGCCGGCACCGTGCAAGCCGCCGAGCGTCTGCGCGCAGCGGGGCTGCCCTGCCCCGTGGTGAGCGTCGGCTCGACCCCCACGGCCCTCTCGGCCGAGGCGCTGCCCGGCGTCACCGAGGTGCGCGCCGGCGTCTACGTGTTCTTCGACCTCGTGATGCGCAACGTGGGCGTGTGCACGCCGCAGGATCTGGCCCTTTCCGTGCTCACCACCGTCATCGGGCACCAGCCGGAAAAGGGCTGGGTGATCGTCGATGCCGGCTGGATGGCCATGAGCCGCGACCGCGGCACCCAACGCCAGCAGCATGACTTCGGCTACGGCCAGGTCTGCGACGAGGCAGGCCAGTGGATCGACGGTTACGTGATGGACAGTGCCAACCAGGAGCACGGCATCGTCTGCCGCCGCGGAGAGGCCGACCCCGACATCGCCCGGCGCTTCCCGCTGGGGGCACGGCTGAGGATCCTCCCGAACCACGCCTGCGCCACCGGTGCGCAGCACCCCGTCTATCAGGCGCTGCTGGCGGACGGCCAGGTGCAGGCCTGGCCGCGCTTTTATGGGTGGTGACACGGTGACACGGCAGTTCGTCAACCCCGACGCGAACGCCCGGCCCGGCGGCCACTACTCGCACGGCACGGTGGCCAACGGCTTCGTCTTCGTCTCCGGGCAGCTGCCCATCACCGGCGCCGGCGAGAAGCTGGTGGCGGCGAGCTTTGCCGAGCAGACGCGCCAGGTGCTGGCCAACGTCGAATCGGTGCTCACGGCCTGCGGCAGCGGCATCGAGCAGCTCGTGCAGGTGCGCGTGTACGTCGACGACATCGCCAACTGGCCCGCCTTCGATGCCCTGTATGCCCAGTGGGCACAGGCCTGCCGCCCCGCGCGTGCGGTCGTGCCGACCGCGTCCCTGCACTTCGGCTTCAAGGTCGAGGTGGAGGCCATCGCGCTGCTACGTGATGGGACTGATACTCAAGGCGGGTCGGTGGCTTCGTAGAGCGGCCGGATCTCGAGCATCTCGTGGGTCCAGGGCTGCGGGAAGATCCCCGCCTCGCTGTGGACGGTGGCCTTGATCAGGACCATGACTCGAACGCTCGACGCCTCGAAACTCAGCCGACCTGCCACCGATCACCGAGTGCGAGCCCTGGCGGCCGCGCCAGGCTCTGCAAGGCGGAAGCATCGCCCATCAGGTGCGCGCGCCACCAGTCGGTGGTGACCGCCGAGACGAGCGCATGGTGCCTGGTCTGCAGAGCCCTCGAGCTCGGGTGGCGCGGCACGATCTCCACGGCCGCACCGGTCTGCCCTGCAAACGTCATGTGGTCGGCGTCTTCCAGGACGAGGTGTGCCTTGCGCCCGGCCGGCAGCGCGGCGAACACGCCGATTCGACGCTCCGGGGTGGCTCCGACGCCAGCAACATCGTCATCGCGGGTGCCCGTCACGCACAGCAGCGGGCGAGTGAGTCGTTCGAAGGCCTGCGCGGCGTCCCCGCGGGCGGGCAGGGTCGGCGAGAAGGCCACGAAGGCAGCCAGGCGGGGCTCGCGAATGCCCGGATGGCCCGGGTAGCGCTGGCCGGCCATGCCCAGCGTCGTGTGCGCGCCAAAAGAGTGGCCTGACATGCCCACGCCTGTGGGTCTCGCCAGCGACCACCGACTGTCGCCCGCGGCATGACGGCGCGTCAGTTCGTCCAGCACGAAGACCACATCCTCCAGCCGTGCGACCAGCTGCTGCGGGCTCGCGGCCTGACGCAGGCCCGCCTGGTCGCCGAAGCCCCTGGCCTGTCGACGCAAGGCGGGGAGGTCACTGCCGGGGTGCTGCAGGTGCACGACGACGAACCCGGCCGCACACCAGGCTTCACCCCAGGCCTGGCCCCCCGCCACGGTGCCGCCCAGACCGTGCGAGAAGAGAACGACCGGTCGCCCTCCGGCGGGTACCGGCTGGTCGGTAGCCGGCCATCGGATGCGAACCGGCAGCTCCCGCTGGCGTGCTGCATCGATCCAGATCTCGTCGACCATGGGCGGTACCTGTTCAGGCTGGGTGCGGGCCTGGGCCCAGGCCTCCGAAGGGGCGGCAAAGGTCCAAGCCGCCCCACCCAGCAGCCATTGCCTTCGAGTGTGTGTCACGGGCGGTCACCTTCGGGCGCCCCGCTCAGGGCGCCAGCTTGTCCTGGGTGCGGAGCTCGAAGTCGCTCGCGTCGTGCCGCTCGCGCAGCTGCGAGGCCGGATCCCCCGTCGCGCGGTTGACCATGCGGCCGCGCTGGACAGCGGGGCGCAGGCTGATCTCGTCGGCCCAACGGATGACATGCGTGTACTCCTGGACCGACAGGAACTCTCCCGCCTCGTACAGCAGGCCCTTGGCCAGGGCGCCATACCAGGGCCACACCGCGATGTCGGCCACCGTGTATGTGTCGCCGGCGAGATACCGGCTCTCGGCCAGGCGGCGATCCAGCACGTCCATCTGTCGCTTGACCTCCATCGCGAAGCGGTCGATGGCGTATTCGAACTTCGCCGGCGCATAGGCATAGAAGTGGCCGAACCCTCCACCCAGGTAAGGCGCGCTGCCCATCTGCCAGAAGAGCCATGACAGGCACTCCGCGCGCCCCACGCCCGTCGGAACGAACTCGCCGAACTTCTCGGCCAGATACAGGAGGATGGCACCGCTCTCGAACACCCGCACGGGCCGCGGCCCGCTGCGGTCCATCAGCGCCGGGATCTTCGAGTTCGGGTTCACCTCCACGAAACCGCTGCCGAACTGCGCGCCCTCGCGGATGTTGATCAGCCAGGCGTCGTACTCGGCCCCCGCGTGTCCGCGGGCCAGCAGTTCTTCCAGCATCACCGTCACCTTCACGCCGTTCGGTGTGGCCAGCGAATACAACTGCAGCGGGTGGCGGCCCACCGGCAGATCCTGCTCATGGGTGGCACCGGCCACTGGCCGGTTGATGCTGGCAAAGGAGCCACCGCTGGGCTTGTTCCACGTCCAGACGCGGGACGGGGTGTAGGGGGTGGGGGATTCAGGGTGGGTCATGGAGCTGCTCTGTGGCGCGAATCCGGTGGCCGGTGGAAGATGCTGCACGGAGTGTCGCAGACGGTGAGCTCCGGTCAGGGACCACCTCGCGGATCCCGTGCGCTGCCACTCAGAACAGCTTGCCGACGTTGAAGAGCGTCAGCATGCCCAGCACCGCGAAGATCGCTGCGGCAATCCCGCGCACGAGCCGCATCGACACCTTCTGCGCGATCCGGTCCCCCAGAAACACGGCCGGCACATTGGCCAGCATCATGCCGAAGGTGGTGCCCAGGACGACCTGCACCACATCGGTGTAGCGCGCGGCCAGCGTCACCGTGGCGATCTGCGTCTTGTCGCCCATCTCGGCCAGGAAGAAGGCGACCACGGTGGTGCCGAAGACGCCAAAGCGCTGCCGGCCGCCCGCGGCGTCGTCGTCGATCTTGTCGGGCACCAGCATCCAGATCGCCATCGCGAGGAAGGACAGGCCGATGACCCAGCGCAGGACGTCCGGGCCCAGCAACTGCGCCACCCAGCCGCCCAGCGCACCGGCGGCCGCGTGATTGGCCAGCGTGGCCACGAAGATGCCCGCCACGATGGGCCAGGGCCGGCGGAACATGGCAGCCAGCACGATGGCCAGCAACTGGGTCTTGTCACCCATTTCGCCGAGCGCCACGACGCCGGTGGATACGAGGAAGGCTTCCAAGGTGATCAGCTTAACGGGCGTCGGGCGTCACTCAGGGGCAACCGCGGGCGTCGACTCCAAACGAACGCCGCAAAGCCCTCCAGATGACGCTGAATTGTCCTTTGAGCTTGGCCCCGCGCAGCCACTTCCCCCGCAGAATGCGGTCAGCCGGGAGGGATTCGATGATCAGGATGACAGTCAACGGCCGCGCCGTGTCTCTGGACGCCGAGCCCGACATGCCGCTTTTGTGGGCCCTGCGGGAAGACCTGCAACTCACCGGGACGAAGTTCGGCTGCGGGATGGCACTTTGCGGCGCCTGTACCGTGCATGTGGACGGTCAGGCGGTGCGCGCGTGTTCCACCCCGCTGTCGGCGGTGGCGGGCAAGCGGGTCACCACGATCGAGGCCGTGGGCCGCACGCGCGCGGGCAAGGCGGTACAGGCCGCGTGGGTCGAGCGTGACGTGCCGCAGTGCGGCTATTGCCAGTCGGGCCAGATCATGAGCGCCTGCGCGCTGCTGCAGCGCAACGCGAGCCCCAGCGATGCCGACATCCAGACGGCCATGGCCGGCAACCTGTGCCGCTGCGGCACCTACAACCAGATCCGCGCGGCCGTCAAGGATGCGTCGGTGGCGCTGAAGAAGGTGGGCTGACCATGAACCCGCACCAGGACTTCACAGCCGGCGGCGCAGTGGCACACCCCTCATCGGGACATGCTGTCGAAGCATCCGCTGCGCCGGGCACCACACGGCGCGGCTTCCTCAAGGGCGGTGGCGCAGCCGCGCTCGTCGTGGGCTTTGCCCTGCCGGCGACGGGGCGCGCAGCGGCCAGGCCTGCACCCCCGAGCCCGCAGGCCTTCGTGCCCAATGCCTACCTGCGCATCACGCCCGACAACCAGGTCCGCGTGATCTCGGGTTCGATCGAGATGGGTCAGGGCGTGTTCACGGCCATTCCGATGCTGCTGGCCGAAGAACTCGACGCCGACTGGTCGACCGTCAGCGTGCAACTCGCACCCACCGACCCGGCCTACAACAACCCAATCTTCGGCATCCAGGCCACGGGCGGAAGCACCAGCGTGCGTGGGCACTGGCTGCCGCTGCGCAAGGCGGGGGCCGCAGCACGTGAGGTGCTCGTGGCGGCTGCTGCCGCGCAGTGGAAGCTCGAACCCTCCAGCCTGAGGACAGACAAGGGTTTCGTCATCGGGCCCGGGGGCAGGCGTGCCAGCTACGGCTCGCTGGTGGCGGCCGCATCGAAGCTGCCCGTTCCACAGGAGCCCAAGCTCAAGGACAGCCGGCAGTTCAAGCTGCTGGGCAAGCCCCTGAAGCGCCTGGACACGCGAGCCAAGGTGGACGGCAGCGCCAGGTACGGGATCGACGCCCGGGTCGACGGGATGCTGGTGGCGGTGATGGCCAGGGCGCCCCTGCCCGGCGCGAAGCCTGTGCGTGTGCAGGACAGCGCGGCCAAGGCCGTGAAGGGCGTGCGGCAGGTCATCACCATCGACAGCGGCGTGGCCGTGCTGGCCACGGGCTACTGGGCCGCGCGCAAGGGGCGTGATGCACTCGACATCACCTGGGAGCTGGGCGAGCATGCGTCGCTCTCGTCGGCCAAGGTCTCGGCGATGCTCGCCGACGGTGCCGCCAAGGCCGAATCCGTCGCGTTGGAAACCGGCAACCCCATGGCTGCTGCCGCACCGGGCAGCGTGACGCTGACCGCGCAGTACGAGGCGCCCTACCTGGCCCACGCCTGCATGGAGCCGATGAACTGCACCGCCAGCGTCAAGGGTGAGGAGGTGGAGATCTGGGCAGGCACCCAGAGCCAGGGCCCAGCGCAGGGCATCCTCTCGCAGGTGGCCGGGGTGGTGCCAGGCAAGGTCAAGGTCAACGCCCTGATGCTGGGTGGGGGCTTCGGGCGGCGCTTCGCCCCGGACTTCGTCATCGACGCCACGCAGCTCAGCAAGCTCAGCGGCAAGCCCGTCAAGCTCATCTACGGCCGAGAGGACGATTTGGCCGCGGGCTTCTATCGCCCGGCCGCCGTGGCGCGCTTCGAGGCGACGCTGGACAGCCGGGGCCGCCCCTCGGTGCTGAAGGCCGGCGTCAGTTCACCTTCGATCATGGCGGCCTCGGGCTTCATGGAGATTCCGGCCAATGGCGTGGACAGCCTGGCGATGGAGGGTGTGGCAGACCACCCCTACGACATCCCCAATCAACGCCTGGCCTACGGCAGGCGCGAACCGGGGCCCCGGGTGTGGTTCTGGCGCTCGGTGGGGCACTCGCAGAACGTGTTCTTCATGGAGGGCCTGATCGACGAATTGGCGGTAGCGGCCCGCCAGGACCCCTTCGAGTTCCGACGCAGCCTTCTGAGCAAGAGCCCGCGTCACAAGGCGGTGCTGGAAGCGGCCGCGCAAAAGGCCGGCTGGGGTCAGCCTCTTCCCGCCGGGATGGCCCGCGGCATCGCTGTTGCCCTGAGCTTTGGCAGCTACGTGGCCGAGGTGGCCGAGGTGTCGGTTGCCCCCGACGGCACGCCCCGCGTGCACCGGGTGGTCGCGGCGGTGGACTGCGGGATGGTCGTCAACCCCGAGATCATCCGGCGCCAGATCGAAGGCTCCATTGCCATGGGCCTGAGCGCGGCGCTGCACGAACAGGTGACGTTCCAGAACGGCAGGCCGCAACAGGCCAACTTCCACACCTATCCCCTCTTGCGCATGGCGGAAATGCCCAAGGTGGAGGTGCACATCCTGCCCAGCACGGAAGACCCGGGCGGCATCGGCGAGCCGGCCACGCCCCCGCTGGCGCCCGCGGTGGTCAACGCCGTCTTTGCCGCCACGGGCAAGCGGCTGCGCACCCTGCCCATCAGCACCGAGGCACTGAGGCGGGCCTAGGGCACGGCAAGCCGGCGAAGATTGCGCCGACGCATTGCGTCAGTGCTTCCTCTTGTCGACGTGCACCACGCCAGGCAGCCCCTTGAAGTGCCCGTCACACGTCAGAAGTGAAGCCCCACGGGCTTGCGCCGTGGCGTAAACGATGGCGTCTGCGGTGGCAAGCTGGTGCGCCCGAGCGGCCTCCGCTGCCGCCAGCGCGATCGAGGTGTCCAGCGCAACGACTTGGCAAATCTGCGTGAACGCGATCACCTGGTCGGCGCGCTCTTCCCCCACCTCACGGGTCAGCCACTTGGCCAGCTCCAGCTGCACGATGGTCGGCACCACCCAATCTGTGGGCACCGGCAAGTGAGGCTCGATCCTGCGCGCCGCAGCCGAGCCTATCAGCCACTCCACCCAGGCCGATGTGTCGACGACGACCATCAGACCCGGTTCGACCTGTCACGGTAGCCCTGCGGCGACGCGCCGCGGGCGATGCCCTTGAGAGCCCCGAGACGGGGAACGGGCACCAGCAGCACGCCCGTGCCCTTCGGGATGAAGGCAAAGGTCAGGCCGGCCTCCCAATGCTGCGCCGTGCGGATGGCCTTGGGGATGGAGATCTGAAACTTGGAGGACAGGGTGGCGGTGGGGTTCACGATTCGGGTTCGAAGTCGATCGATCGAAGAATGGTAAGACGACCTCTGGGGGCTGTCCAGTCACGGTCACCCACCTCGCCTTCCAGGCCTCGTTCATCCCGGGCGAACCTGGAGGGCGACCTGCTTGTGCAGGTCGACAGGTCCGAAAACGGCGAGTCGCGCCTGACGGCCGGCCTATCATGGCTGCATGGTCCCCGACTCCGATGCCGCCTACCTGGCGCTGAAGGCCCGAGACGCCCGCTTCGACGGCCGGGTGTTCGTGGGCGTCACCAGCACCGGCGTGTATTGCCGGCCGGTGTGCCGGGTGCGCACCCCGCGGCGCGAGAACTGCCGCTTCTTCGACAGCCGCGCGCGGGCCGAGGCCGCTGCATTCCGGCCTTGCCTGAAGTGCCGGCCCGAGATCGCGCCGGGCCTCTCGGCCATGGACTCCTCGCAAGCCCTGGCCGAGGCCGCAGCACGCTGGATCGAGTACGCCGTGCACAGCGGCGAAGGCACAGCGCTGCCAGCGATCGCCGCGCGTCTGGGGGTCACCGACCGCCATTTGCGTCGCATCTTCCAGGCCACACATGGCGTCTCGCCACACGGGTACCTCACCACACTGCGCCTGCTGCTGGCCAAGCAGTTGCTCACCGATACACGGCTTCCGGTGACCCAGGTGGCGCTGAGCAGCGGCTTCGAGAGCCTGCGCCGCTTCAATGCCGCGTTTGCCAGCCGCTACCGTCTCAACCCCACGCAACTGCGACGCGAAGGCCAAGCCGCCGCACCCGAGACCCCACTGCGCCTGGCTTACCGCCCGCCCTACGACGTGGCCGCGGTGCTGGGCTTCTTCAGCCGGCGCACCATACGCGGCGTCGAGGAGGTGGAGGGCCTGACGATCCGCCGCACGCTGGCCTGGCCTTTCCAGGGACAACGCCTGACCGGCTGGCTGTGCGCCCGCTTCGAGCCGGAACGCCACGAGGTACACCTGCTGGCCTCGCCCAGCCTGTGGAAGGTGCTGGGCGCCGTGATGCAGCGCGTGCGCCAGGCGCTGGACCTGGACGCCGACCCCGCCCGCATCGACCCCGTGCTCGCAACCTTGCCGATGCCGCTGCGCCCCGGCACCCGCCTGCCCGGCGGGTTCGACGGTTTCGAGCAGGCGGTCCGTGTGATCCTGGGCCAGCAGGTCACCGTGAAGGCCGCGCGCACGCTGGTGCAACGCCTGGTGGACCGCTTCGGCGAACCGATCGAGACTCCGTTCCCCGGCCTCAACCGGGTGTTCCCCGACGCGGCCACCCTGGCCGCCGCTTCCCCCGAGGCGATTGGCCAGCTCGGCATCGTGCGCCAGCGGGTCGGCGCGTTGCAGGCGCTGGCGCGCGCGGTGGCCGAAGGCCGGCTCGAGTTGCACCGCGCCGCGCCGCTTGCGGCCACGCTCGAGACCCTGCGCAGCCTGCCCGGCGTCGGCGAGTGGACCGCACAGGTGATCGCAATGCGTGCGCTGGCCTGGCCCGATGCCTGGCCGGCGAGCGACATCGGCGTGATGAACGCCCTGGGTTCTCGCGATCTGCAGTTCATCACCCAACAGGCCGAGGCCTGGCGGCCCTGGCGCGCCTATGCCGTGATGCGGCTGTGGCACCACCTGGAGCATGACGAATGAAGCACCCCCGCATCGAGGCCCAGGCCCGCGTCGAGACCCCGCTGGGCCCGCTGACCGTGGCCGTCACGGCAAAGGGCCTGGCCGGCATCTGGTTCGACGGCCAGGCGCACCACCCTGGGGCACTGGCGGCGCCCGTGGACGCCAGTCACCCGAAGATCGTGTGCGTGTCGTCTGTGCTGGATGCGTACTTCCGTGGCCAGCGCCCGGTCCGCCTGCCGACCCTGGATGCCCAGGGCACGGCCTTTCAGCAGGCGGTGTGGCGCGCCCTGGGCGAGATCGCTCCCGGCACCACCACCACCTATGGCGAGATCGCACATCGCATCGGCCGGCCGGCCGCGGTGCGTGCAGTGGGCGCAGCAGTGGGGCGCAACCCCATCTCCATCCTCGTGCCCTGCCACCGCGTGATCGGCCGTGACGGGTCGCTCACCGGCTACGCCGGCGGGCTGCCACGCAAGCAGGCGCTGCTGGCGCACGAGGGTTGGAGCGGGGTGGCTGCGGCGTGAGGTCGTGACCTGCCCGGTTTCTTCAGGCCACTGCCATGTTGGAGCCAGCCCGCCGAGATCAAGGCGCAGTACCGCAGCGCCAGTGTGCTGAAGAACCGTCGCGTGGTCTTCAACATCAAGGGCAATGACTACCAGCTGGTCGTGGCCGTCGCGTACAGGTTGCAAATCGTCTACGTCAAGTTCGTCGGCACCCACAAGGAGTACGACGCAGTGGACGCTGAAACCATCGAGTCGGCCTGAGCCGCCAACGAGGAAGCCATGAACATTCGCCCCATCCGCACCGAAGCAGATTACAAGGCCACGCTCAAGGAGATCTCGGCCCTGATGGAGTCCGACCCTGATCTGGGCACGCCGGAGGGTGATCGCCTGGACATCCTGGCCACGCTCGTGCAGGCCTACGAGGCCAGGCACGTGCCCATCACCGCACCTGATCCGGTGGAAGCCATCAAATTCCGGATGGATCAGAGCGGTCTGTCCGTCAAGGATCTCGAGCCGATCATCGGCAAGAGCAACCGTGTCTACGAAGTTCTGAACCGCAAGCGCCCGCTGACGCTGGCCATGATCCGCCGATTGCATAAAGGCCTGGGCATCCCGGCCGATGTGCTGATTGCACAGACGGCTGCAGGGTGAACGATGACCACCAACACGAAGTTCAAGAGCGATGCCTTCGAGGCCATCCACAGCGCCGCTCGGGCCCCAGTGCCGATGCACCTTCAACGATCCAGTAGCGGCAGGCAGCGGAACGGTTCAGGCCAGCTCCAATCACCCAGGATGGGGCGGCACTCAGTCCGTAGCCTGCTCCTCGATGGCCGAGCGACCCGAGGCCTGGTCGCCGGAGAGCCACTGCCAGGACTCATCGAAGCGGATGCGACCGTCGGGCAGCCAAGTGGGCACGGAGCGACACATGCCGATCTTGAACTGCCCTTCGCGGTTCAGGTGGTGGTACCGCATGTCGAGTTCACCGTTGTCACCCATGATCGCCAGGAGTTGCCCCTGCACGACGGGGCCGCCCGAGTAAAGAGCCGTCACGATGTCGCCGCTCTGCGCGTAACGAAACACGGTCTGACCGTCGACTTCGCCGTTGGCGGTGTTCGCGACGGCACGAAAGAGCTTACCGTCGAGAAATGGGCGCTTGTCTGAAGGTCTTTGCATGGTCTCCCCTGCCGATGGCCAGCCTGTCAATCTGCTTGGGGAGCAGTCCAGAAGAAAGAAGGGCCAGAGAGGTCTCTGGGCCCTTGGTACTGGTGGCGGAATGCGGAACCGAACCGGCGTTCCACATCTGAAACGGTGCGCTCGCGGCGATCTCGAGGACGCGGTTTGGGGTATTCGGCCGGCCTCCCGGCCCCTCTGAGACGGAGGCGCGGCCTCCGCCGGCGACGGTGCCGGACCCGGGCGGCATCTCCGATGGCAGCGCTGTCAGCTGCGGGCTGACCCGTGGACTATGAATAAGTAGCACCAGGTGCTAGACTTAGCCATGGCTGAAGACCGGTCCGCAAGAGCCTTCAAGACGGCCTGGTTTTCGAAGGCCGCCCGCAAGGCTCGCATCCGCGACGGCGCGCTGCGCTGCTGCAGGCAGTGCGGGAGGCGATGCGCGGGCAGGCCGATGACCTGGGCGGCGGCGTCTTCAAGAAGCGGCTGAACGACAACCAGCACCGGTCGATCGTGCTGGCCAAGGGCGGGAAGCTGTGGGTGTTCGCGTTCCTCTATGCCAAGAAGGACCGCGCCAACATCGATCCCGATGAGTTGGCGGCGTTCCGCAAGCTC
>JBJTVI010000335.1:0-8982 GCA_046081145.1 Rubrivivax sp. | reverse complement strand
TCATGGGGTGTCTCCTCGGGTGGGGGTGGTGAGCTCGGACGCACGGACCAGGCCGTCGAATTCGGCGGCTTCGATGCCCATGGCTTGCGAGAACTGCCGACGCACGGACTCGGGCTGCCCGGCCTGCAGAATGAACGTGGTGTAGGCACGCTTCTTGACGGGGTCGGCCAGGATGTCCTGCGTACGCAGGCTCCCCAGCACGCGCTCGCGGCTCATCATCGGCAGTTGCACCTTGACGTTCCGCTGAGGGTCGCGCATCAGGCCCTTGGGCTCGGCACCGATGGCCACGGCCTCGAGTTCCTTGAGGAACCGCTGGCGCATCACCACGATGCCTCGGTCACTCGCGCCCAGCATCTCGCGCCTGCGATCGGCGATCACGCCCTGGCCGACCCAGGCACGAAAGTCCTGGTTCATCACGTGCGTGTCGATCCACTGCCCTTGAGTGTCCTTCAGCGGCCCATGCCAGGTGGGGATCGACCCCTGCACGTAGGGCCGGCGCTCGCTGGGCACGCCCTGGTACTTCCAGGTGATGCTCAGCGTGTTCTCGTCGTCCACGGGCACGCGCCACTCGAAGTGCTCGCCCAGGAAGAACCCGTTGGGCCACAGGCACACGCGCCCGACCGTCCACATCTCGTCGCACTCGCTCGAATCCTCCTTGATGCGGCGGTAGACGAAGCCGTGCTCGAATTCGTCGAACGCCAGCCGAAGGTGGCGCGGTACGGGCGTGCGATCGCCGGTTCGCAGCCGCTTGCCCCAGGTCTCGTGCAGCCACTCGAAGTGCACGGGATCGATCGAGTTCTCCTGACACTGGAACCAGTTGCAGGGCACCTGCGAGATCACGACCTGCACGAAGCCGTTCTCCCAGGAGAACGGCTCCCAATCCGGCAACAGCGGGGCCGGCGGGGGACCCAGGTAAGCCCACAGCAGTCCGGCCTTCGCCTGCACCGGGTAGGCCTGGGTCCGGATGCGCTCGCGTGTGTGCAGTTCGGGGTAGGCTGCGTCCTCGTAGGGTTGCGCCAGGCACTGGCCGCTCTGGCCGAAGCACCACCCGTGGTAGCTGCAGCGCAGGCCCTCCTCCTCCACCATGGCGTGGGCCAGATCGGCGCGCCGATGGGGGCACCGCCGGTCGACGAGCCCGTACCGTCCGCCGAGGTCCCGGTAGATGACGAGATCCTCCCCGAGCAGGCGCACGGGCCGGATGGGCTGCACGTCGAGCTCCGACTCTCCGGCAATCGGCATCCAGTAGCGCCGCAGCAGCTGGCCCATGGGCGTGCCCGGGCCCACCTGGGTGAGCAGGCGGTTGTTCTCCTCCGTCAGCATTGGCTCTCCTGCTGGGCGCGGCTCACGGTGGGCCCCAGATCGCAAAGGCTGCTCCCACGCCGGTTCCTGCGGGCGTGCGGTAAAGCGGCTCGTAGGCGCTCCAGCGCAGGGGCAGCGCCTCGAGTGCACCAGCGGCCGTCACCCAGTTGAGGATCTCCGAGGAGCCCGAGTTCAGGGCGGCGCGAGGCAGCCTGCGCAGCGTGCCCGCATCGCCTTGCCCGATCGCGGCAAGCACCTGCCGGTCCAGCGCCTGGTCGACCACGAAGTGGCTGAGCCCCCCGGAGGCGACGATGGCCACCCGCATGGGCTCGGGCAGCCGCGACACCACCGCGGCGATGGCACGCCCCAAGTCGTGGCAGCGCTCCGCCGAGGGCACGTTGGGCGGGTAATAGGTGTTGAGCAGCACGGGCACCACCGGAAGCGGGCGTTGCCTGAAGAGGCGCTTGACGATGAAGCCGTAGGCGTGGCCGAAGGCAGCCCGCGCGGGGTCCTCCACCCGGTCGATCGCCGCCACATCGATGCTGGCGTCGACGAGCCCGCGTATCAGCCCTTCGGCCAGAGCCGGAGCGCCCGAGGCCGTATGGGCATGGTCCATCCAGTAGCCCCGGCCCATGTCCTGCAGCCAGGGCGCCAGGTCTGCATGGGCGTATCTGGCGAGCATCGTCACCTGCGCACCGTGGAAGACCGCAATGGCGGGCTGATTGGCCGCGCTGAAGAGCTCACGCTGGTCGTCGCCCACGATGATGACGGCCTGCGGCGCCGCCTGCTCGAGCGCATCCGCCAGTTTCTCGAGGGCCTGCTGGCAGGCCTGCTCACGCCTGGCCAGGACCTCGGGCTCGATGTCGGCCGCGTGCCGCGGACCCACCTGCTCGAGCAGTTGCGCATAGCTCACGAAGCGGCCGTCGGAGAGATTCAGGCGCTCGTTGGCGAGATCTGCGGCCGCGCGGTGCTGCCACTGCTGCGCCGGCAGCGTGAGCAGCGGCGTATGCGAAGCGCCCAGGCCGAGGACGATCTGCGCCATCTCGCAAGCCCTACCGTCTTCAGTCCTGGCGAAAGCGGCTGTACAGGCGCGTGCAGTTGCACTCGAAGACGTTGCGCCGGTCCTCCTCGGTGAGGAAGGGCAGCGCCTCGATCTCGGGCTTGAGGTCGTCGAAGTCGCGACCGGTGCGCGGGTTGCGCGCGCTGCCCGTGCCAGGCCGCTCGGTGGCAAAGAGCACGCGATCGGCACTCACCGTCTTGAACAGCAGCTCCAGCGCCTCCGGATCGTAGAGGGTGGTGTCGAAGTGCAGTCGGCGCAGCTTGTCGTCGAAATACTCGCCGCCCCGGCGCACGCTCCACGCCCGAAACCGCCCCATGTGGTACGGGATGGCCCCCCCGCCATGAGGCACGATCAGCTTGAGTGTGGGAAAGCGCTCGAACACCCGCGACTCCAGCAGGGACACGATGGCGATGCTCTCCTCGTTGATGAACTTGAGCGTGTAGCTCTCGCGCGGGCGGCAGCTGCCCGCGGAGTGCACGAGAGCGGGCACATCGAGCTCGCACAGCTTCTCGTACAGCGGGTACCAGAACTCGTCTCCCAGCCCCGGGGGGGGCGCGCACTCGCCCTCGGTCGGGTCCGGGTTGAGCAGGCAACCGATGAAGCCCTGTTCCTTGACTCGAAACTCGAGCTCGGGCAGGCAGTTCGCCGGGCTCGTGTCGCGAAACTGCGGCAGCCCGGCGACTCCTCGAAACCGCGTGGGAAACATCTGCACGATGCGGTGGATGAGGTCGTTCATGTGCTGCGCCCACAGCAGCGGCACCTTGGCCGGTTGCACCGAGTGCATCTGCATGTAGGGACGCGGCGACAGGAACTGGATGTCGGTACCCACCTGGTCCATGAGCTCCACCAGGCTCTGACCAGCGGCTCGCACCGCCTCGTCGCCTAGCTTGGGCTTGGACTGCGGGTTGGCGCGGCTGGCCACGAGCTCGGCCATGAACTTGTAGCTCTCGGCGGGCACCATCACGTGCGCATGGGAGTCGATGATCAGGGGCATGTGAGCCTCTCCGGTTACAGGCGGCTCAGGGGCCCTGCAGGTTGTAGATGTCGAGCGTGCGCTCGCCCGCACGGATGCGTTCGACGATGCCGGCCTCGCGCGCTTCGCGGTCGATGGCAGCCTGCACCACCTGCGCTGCGCGGTCGCGCGGCACGACGACGACCCCATCCGCATCGCCCACCACGAGGTCACCAGGCTGGACGATGAGATCACCGAAGAGCAGCGGGTGATTGATCCAGCCGCTCGCGCCGAAGTCCTTGCCCGTTCCGCGGATGCACAGCCCGCGGGCAAAGACGGGCAGCCCGAACTCGCCCAGTACCGCACCATCGCGCACGCAGCCGTCGATCACGAGGCCAGCCAGGCCGCGGGCCTGGGCGGCGGCGGACATGATTTCGCCCCAGTAGCCGTAGGCATGCACGTTGCTCACGTGCACCACCAGCACATCGCCGGGCCGGGCCACGTAGATTGCGCGGTGTAGCCACAGGTTGTCGCCGCCTGGGCTTTGCACGGTCACGGCCGGGCCGCACAGCCGCATGTCGGGTACAACCGGGCCAATGGCAGGGGGCATGACGCCGATGCGCCCGCCGGCCTCGTGCAAGGTGGCTGCGGGCAGGGCACGGGCCTGCTGGACCGTCTGCGATTCGACGCGGTCGATCGTCTCGCGGATGGTGGGCCCGGCGGGCCCGCTCATTCGGGGCTCCTGGTCTGCAGCTGGTGGTAGTGATGCTTCTGGCGAGCCTCGCGCAGGCTGCTGCCCGCGCGCACCTCGGCTCGGATCGCGTCCTCGGCGATCTGGATCAGCTCAGCCGTGGCGAGCACGGCCTCCTCTCGTGCCTGCGGGATGACGACTACCCCATCGGCATCGCCACGCACCAGGTCGCCCGGGCACACGCGCACATCGCCGATGTTTACGGGCACGCCAATGGCTTCGACCTGCACGCGGTCCTTGCCGGTGCGCATCCAGTTCCCGCGGCTGTAGACGGGGTAGCCCAGTTCGAGGGCGAGCGCGACATCCCGGTTGATGCCATCGATCACGGTGCCCGCGATGCCACGCGCATGGGCAACCTCGGTGAGGATATCCCCCCAGACGGTGGCGTTGTCGCGACCACCGTTGTCCAGGACGATCACGCTGCCCGGGGCCACGTCATCGATGTAATCGCCCACCGTGCCCGGAGGGCTGCCCGCCGGCCCATAGAGCAGCGTCCAGGCGCGGCCCGCCATCCGGCAGCCGCTGGAGCAGGGTCGGATGCGGTGGCACTGGCCGTTGAGCCCGTGGCGGTCGAGCGCGTCGCTCAGCGTGGCGGTGTCGAGGCGGGCGGCGCGGGCAACGGCGGCGTCGGTGGTCATCGGGGCACGACTCGTCTACGGTGGAGTTTGGTGCAGCATGTGCTCGTAGTCGGCGCCCATCACCTCGCCGATGGGGCGGCCCGCCAGGAGCGCGCGGCTCATGGCGGCTTCGCGCGCTGCAATGGCCTCGGCGGTCTCCAGCACCCGATCGATGTGTGCCGCAGGCACGAAGACGACGCCGCTCGCATCGGCGATCACGCAGTCGCCGGGGTCCACGCGCACCTCGCCTATCGTGATCGGGCCGTTCGTCTCGGACTCTGCAATGCGCCCCCGAGCGGTGCGTACCGTAGCCGAGCGGGCGTACAGGGGGAAGTCGCAAGCCCGGGCATCGTCGACATCACGCACGGGCCCATCGGCGATCACGCCCGCCACCTGACGTACTTTCGCGCCCATCGACAAGATGCCGCCCCAGGAGCCGGCGTCGATGCCGGTGCGCTGTTCCACCACGATCACGTCACCGGGCTGGCAGGCCTCGATGGCCGAGGTGCCGAGGTGGCGAACCTGGCCGACTCGGGCAGGCGCATCGGCTGCGGGCACGAGGCGAAAGGTGACCACCCGGCCCGCGATGCGTCGCGTGCTGCTCAAGGGCAGCAAGCCGGTGACGGCACCGACCAGGCCGAGCTTGTCGAGGGCGTCGGAGACAGCACAGGCATCGAGCCGCGCGAGGCGCTTGACGGCTTCGTCCATCAGCGACTGCCCGATGCGACGGCGACGATCTCCAGCTGGGCCAGCACGGTTGCCGGCATGTCGGGGTTGAGGTGCGTGTGTCGGGCCGGGCGGTCATCGGGGTCCGGGAAGCAAGCCACCCACTGGGCGTTGAGCGCCTCGCGCAGGGCGTTGTCGCGCAGATAGGCGGTGACGTGGACGACATCGTCCAGCGTCGCGCCGGCGTGTTCCAGGAAGCTGCGCAGGTTGTGGAACAGCCAACGCAGCTGCTCCGCGCCATCGGCTGGCAGCGTGTTGGTGGAGGGGTCTTTTCCGAGCAGCGCCGACGAATAGATCATGTCTCCGACACGCGCGCCCATGGGGATGGGCGCCTGGCCGTGCGTGACCCCTGGCAGGTGTATCGATCGACCCTGGCGTGGCTTCATGCCTGCTCACCTTCGCAGCCGGTGGCGGTGGCTCTCAGGGCCCCGCCCTCTGCTTTGCTCCCTTCCCTGGCCCGGATCCTATTGAATACAATCCTGGATGCGTTAATGGATAACCCTTCCCGGCTTCCCTCAGCATGAAAGCACCGCGACCTTCGCCGTCCGCCATCGATCCTGTGTCCGCCCGTCCCCGGACGGGCGGGATGACCGATCCGCCCAAGGCGGGGGCGATGATTCGTGCCCTGGAAGGGCTCAAGGGGTTGATCGGCAGTGGGCAACTCAGCCCGGGGGAACAGATTCGCCAGGAGGAGATGGCCGAGCAGCTCATGGTCAGTCGCGTGCCGCTGCGCGAGGCGATGAACGTCCTGGCTGACCAAGGGGTGTTGCAGCACCGCCCGAACCAGGGCTACTTTGTCACCAAGCGCACGCCCTCGGAGCGGGCACAGATCACCCGCATGCTGCACCTGCTGGAAAACGAACTCATGACCAGCCTGGAGTGGCCCGATTCAGACACCGTCTCGGCCCTTCGCGCGTTGAACGCCCGCATGCGTGCAGAGGTGGACAGCGACACGCCACTGCAACTCGTGCAGCTCAACCGCCAGTTCCACTTCATGATCTTCGGGCTCTCGCCCCACCGCCTGATCCTCGATGAGGTACGCCGGCTGTGGGGGCTGATGGAGCCGATCCTGTGGGTCAAGTTCGAGCGTGCCGAGGCTCGTGCGCAGACGGTCGTCGAGCATGAACGGCTCATCGATGCCCTGGCCTTGCGCGATCGAGCACGCTGCGTGGTCGAGATGCACAGGCACCGCTCGCCGATAGTGCCGCCCCAGACGCACTGAAGGCCCGGGGCTCAGCGGCACCGCCGCAACTCCCCCACAAGGCCTCCAGCGCCGCTTCCAGTTGCCGCTCGAAAAGCCGCTGAACGCCCGGAGCCTGCGCGTTGAGCCGCACCAGCTTGACGAGAAGAGCTCGCCTTTGCCGGGGCCCGTCAATCCACCGCTGCCACCACCTCGACCTCCAGCATCAGCTCCTCGTGCACCAGCGCCGGCGTGGCCACCAGCGTGCTGGCAGGCAGGTGCCGGCCCAGGTGTCTGGCCCGGACTTCGCGAAACGCCTGCAGCCGCGATGCCGTCAGGTCGCGCATGTAGATGTTCATCTTGACCACGTGCTCGAGCGTGGCACCCGAGGCAGCCAGCGCCACCTTCAGGTTATGGAAGACCTGCTCGGCCTGCTCGGCCATCGTCTGGCCGACCACGTTGCCCTGCTCGTCGAAGGCCACCTGCCCCGATACGAACACCAGCCTGCCGCTGGTGACGGTGGCGACATGCGAATAGTTGCCCCGCGACAGGCCTGCGGGATTCGTGAATTGCGTGGCCATGGTGTCCCCTCTGCGTGGCGGCGCAGTCATTTTGGACTACCTGCCTACGTCCGCCCGCGATCGCTCGAGGCAGGTCGCGCGGCTGCAAGTATCCTCAATCCACCGGTGCCGCCGCTTCGCGCACCGGGTCGCGCGGCCGCCCGGCATACTGCGCCAGCGCCACGCCGGCGAGCGCCAGCGCGGCACCGGCCAGCTTGATGCCGGTGTAGCTCTCACCCGTCACCGCCCAGGCCACCAGCCCGGCCACGGGCGGCATCAGGTACATCAGCGGCGCGCTGCGCCCGACGCCTCGCACCGCGTTCACCCAGCCCCAGACCATCCAGCCCAGGAAAGCCGAGATCAGCACCGCATAGAGCAGGCCGGCCCACACCGCCGCGCTCAGCTCCGTCCAAGGCACCTGCAGCCCCGCCGGCAGGCTGACCAGCACCACCGGCGCGCTGCCCAGCAACACCGCATAGGTCATGACGACCACGCCGCCGTGGCGCTCGATCAGCGGCTTGGCGGCCACCGTGTAGTAGGAGAAGAACGACGCCGCCACCACCAGCACCAGGTCGCCGGCCGAGGCCGACCATTGCCCGCCCAGCAGCTTGTCCGACAGGAACAGCAGCACGCCGGCCAGCGCCACGACCACGCCGGCCACCTGCCCGCGGGTCAGGTGCTCCACCCCCGCGGCGCGCAGGATCAGCAGCGTGAACAACGGGCCGCAGCCCAGGATCAGCGAGCTGGAAAAGGCCGTGGACCAATGGATGCCGTAGGTCACCAGCCCGACGTGCAGCAGGTGCCCGGCGATACCCAGCTTGAGCAGCGCCAGCAGGTCGGCGCGCGGCAGGCGCGGCCAGCGCAAGCCGCAGCGCCAGCACAGCAGCAGCGTGGCCGCCACCGGCATGATCAGGTAGCGCGCCATCAGGAAGCCGCCGGGCGACATGGCCGTGAAAACCATCTTCTGCACGCTGAAGTTGGCGCCCCAGATCAGCACGAGCACCAGCGCCACCCACAGCGCCCGGCGTTCGCGGGCGGCGCGGTGTCTCAGGTCGGGGGCGGTGGCCGGCGGCAGGCTGTGCATCGGGGTGTGATCATGAACCCGTTCGTGGCGCAAGCGCCCCCACAATGCGCCCGGCGTGTGCCATCAACCTCCCCGACCGCGCCCACAGGCTCGCACCATGCTCGATCGCAAGAAGGAACTGGGCGGCCAGCTCTCCAGCCCCGCATCTCTGCCGCCGAAGTGGCCGTCACGGTGAAGGACGAATCAGACAACCACCTTCTCGAGCTGGCGGTCGCGGCCCAGGCCGGTGCGATCGTGACCGGCAACGGCCGCCACCTGCGAGCCAGCGAACTGCAGTTCCCCGGGATCAGAATCCTGGATCCCTCAACCTTCGTCTCGGAGTGGAGCCCATGAGCGCCCTGACCCTTCGCCTGCCCGATGACAAGCACGACCGGTTGCGCGCGCTGGCCAAGAGCCGGGGCCCGACGGTCGATCGGCTGATGGACGAGGCGGCCACCCTCCTCATCAGCGAGTTCGATGCCGAGACGCGCTTTCGGCTGCGCGCGGCGCGCGGCGCTGGCCTGGTCGACCGCGGGCTGGCGCTGCTGGACAAGGCGCAGGGCCGGGGAAGCTGAGGGCGCCTCGCGCCGAGATACAGCCGCTCGTGCCCGAGCGCATGCGCGGGAGGATCAATCGTCGCACTGCAATCATCCCGCTCTCATCGCCGCCGTAGTTCAAGGGGAAGTGGATCGTCGTGAGAAGGGGCGGTTCGTATCAAATCTGTATCACTGACGGGCGCCCCTTCAGCGCTTGCTCAATTGCGACAGATAGGCC
>JBJTVI010000334.1:0-2682 GCA_046081145.1 Rubrivivax sp. | reverse complement strand
CGGGCTCGTGGCCTTCGTCGGCCTGGCGGCGCCGCACCTGGTGCGGCAGCTGGCGGTGGTGACGCACGGCCCGCTGCTGGCGCTGTCGGCGCTGGCCGGTGGTGCGCTGCTGCTGGCGGCCGATGTGCTGGCGCGCAGCATCGTGGCCCCGCGCGAGTGGCCGGTGGGCATCGTCACCGCGCTCGTGGGCGGCACCTACCTCCTGGTGCTGCTGCGCCGGCGTGCGAGGAGCGACACTTGAGTGCGCTGGCAGCCCGGGGCTTGACGGTGCACCGCGCCGGCCGAACCGTGGTGGACGCGGTGTCGATCGGCTTCGAGCCCGGCACCTGGACGGCACTCGTCGGCCCCAACGGAGCCGGAAAGAGCACGCTGCTGCAGGCACTGGCCGGCGTGCTGGCCCCGGCCCAGGGCGAGGTGTGGCTGCAGGGACGCCCGCTGGCCGATGTGCCCCCGCGCGTGCGCGCCCGGCACCTCGCCTGGATGGCGCAGGGCGCACAGGCCCAAGGCGAACTGGCCGTGCGCGATGTCGTCGCCCTGGGCCGGCTGCCTCATCACGGGCTCTTCGGAGCGCCCGGCGCAGCCGATGCGCAGGCTGTCCACGAGGCCCTGCAGCTCTCCGACACCCTCGGGCTGGCCGACCGGCCGCTGTCGGCGCTCTCGGGCGGCGAGCGCCAGCGCGTGCTGCTTGCGCGCGCCTTCGCGGTGCAGGCCCACGTGCTGCTGCTCGACGAGCCCACGGGGCATCTGGATGCCCCGCACCAGCAACGCCTCGTGCAGCACCTGCGTGCACGCGTCGCGGCGGGCG
The DNA here is from genome assembly GCA_046081145.1 of Rubrivivax sp. Taxonomy (GTDB): domain Bacteria; phylum Pseudomonadota; class Gammaproteobacteria; order Burkholderiales; family Burkholderiaceae_C; genus Rubrivivax. The sequence continues at coordinate 1,877 of JBJTVI010000334.1, read as the reverse complement.
ACACGGTGGTGACCGTGCTGCACGACCTCACCCTGGCGCTGCAGGCCGACCGCGTCGTCGTGTTGCGCCAGGGCCGGGTGCAGGCCGAGGGTCGACCTGGCGAGGCCCCGCTGCATGCGGCCATCGAGGCGGCCTTCGACCATGCCGTGTGCATCCGGGAGTTGGCCACCCCTTCGTCGACACGCTGGGTCGCGGTGCTGGAACAATTGGCTCCATGAGTGGCCCCCAGCGCATCGTCTGCCTCACCGAGGAGACCACCGAGTGGCTCTACCTCCTGGGCGAGCAGGCCCGCATCGTCGGCATCAGCGGCTACACCGTGCGCCCCCGGCGCGCGCGCCAGGAAAAGCCGCGCGTGAGCGCCTTCCTCGATGGCCGCGTGGACCGCATCGTCGAACTCCAGCCCGATCTCGTGGTGGGCTTTTCCGACATGCAGGCGGCGCTGGCCGACAAGCTCATCCGCGCCGGCCTGGACGTACTCGTGACCAACCAGCGCAGCGTGGCCGAGATCCTGCGCACCATGCGCCTGGTGGCCGGCCTCGTGGGGGCCCACGATCGGGCCGAGGCCTGGATCGCCACCTGCCTCGTGCGCCACGCCGAGATCGCCCGCGAGGCCGCCACCTGGCCACGCCGCCCGCGCGTCTACTTCGAGGAGTGGGACGAGCCGATGATCAGCGCCATCCGCTGGGTGTCGGAGCTCGTGCACCAGGCGGGGGGAGACGATGTGTTCCCCGAACTGGCACGAGCCCCAATGGGCCGCGACCGCGTGATCGCCGACCTGCTCGAGCCCGCGCGCCGTGCGCCCGACGTGATCGTGGGCTCGTGGTGCGGCAAGAAATTCCGTCCCGAGAAGGTGGCGGCGCGGGCCGGTTGGTCAGACGTTCCCGCGGTGCGGGGCGGCTGGCTGCACGAGATCAAGTCCTGCGACATCCTGCAGCCGGGCCCGGCGGCACTCACCGACGGGCTGGAGCAGCTGCACGGCCTCTTCGCGCGCTGGGCGAAGCACACGCAGCCGTCCTGAGCGCCGAGGCCCCAGGGCGCCTGGACACCCGAACGGCGCGCCGCCCCGCGGGCCCGGCTGGCCAGCCGTCTGGCCTCAACCCCTGAAGTGGCAAGACACCCAGTGCCCGTCGCTCGTCTGCCGCAACTCGGGCCGCTCGGTCGAGCAGCGCGGATGCTGGGCGATCGGGCAGCGGGTGTGGAAGTGGCATCCTGCCGGCGGGTGGATGGGGCTGGGCACGTCGCCCTGCAGCGGGATGCGCTTGCGCCGCACCGTCGGGTCCGGGATCGGCACGGCTGACAGCAGCGCCTCGGTGTAGGGGTGCAGCGGGTTGGTGTAGAGCTCGCGCGAGGAGGCGAGCTCGACGATGCGGCCCAGGTACATCACGGCCACGCGGTCACTCGTGTGCTCCACCACCGACAGGTCGTGCGCGATGAAGATGTAGGTGAGGTGGAACTTCGCCTGCAGGTCTTCCAGCAGGTTGATCACCTGTGCCTGGATCGACACATCAAGGGCCGACACCGCCTCGTCGCAGACGATCAGCTTCGGGTTCACGGCCAGCGCGCGCGCGATGCCGATGCGCTGGCGCTGCCCGCCCGAGAACTCGTGCGGGTAGCGGCGCATGTGGTCAGCCGACAGGCCCACGGTCTCGAGCAGTTCGACGATGCGATCGCGCCGGACCTGGGCATTCGGCTCGAGACCGTGGATGACCAGCGCCTCGCCGACGATCGAGCCCACCGTCATGCGCGGATTCAGCGAGGCGTAGGGATCCTGGAAGACGATCTGCAGCTCGCGACGGAGCCGGCGCATCTCGCCGCCCGAAAGCCTGAATACCTCGCGGCCGTCATAGGTGACGCGGCCCTGGGTCGGCTCGATCAAG
>JBJTVI010000333.1:0-2146 GCA_046081145.1 Rubrivivax sp. | reverse complement strand
CTCGCAGGGCTTCCTGCTGCTCGACGACCTGGGCGACCGCCTGCTGATCTCGGCGCTGCGCGACGACGACGCGGCGCAGGCCGATCGCCTGATGCGCGAGGCCATGGCCGTGCTCGTGCGCTTCCAGGTGGGCGTGCCGGCCACGTCGCTGCCGGCCTTCGGTGCGGCGACGCTGCGCGAGGAGCTCGCGCTCTTTCCCGAGTGGTGCGTGCAGCGCGAGCATGGCATCCAGTGGGACGCCGCGCAGCGCAGCCACTGGGAGCAGGCCTGCGAGCGGCTCGTGCAGGCCCTGGTCGCGCAGCCGGTGGTGGCGGCGCACCGCGACTGGATGCCGCGCAACCTCATGCTGCACGAGACCGGGCTCGGGATCCTGGACTTCCAGGATGCGGCCGCCGGGCCGATCGCCTACGACGTGGTGTCGATGCTGCGCGATGCCTTCATCTCCTGGGAGGAGGAGCAGGAGATCGACTGGGCGATCCGCTACTGGGAGGCAGCCCGGCGCGCCGGGCTGCCCGTGGCAGCGGATTTCGGCGACTTCTGGCGTGCCCTGGAGTGGGCCGGGCTGCAGCGCCACCTGCGCATCCTGGGCGTCTTCTGTCGCCTCAAGCACCGCGACGGCAAGCCCGGGTACGCCGAGGACCTGCCGCGCTTTTTTGGCTACTGCACGCGCGTGGCCATGCGCTACCGCGAGTTCGCGCCGCTGCTTCGGCTGCTCGAGCCGATGTCGGGCCGGCTGCTGCAGGCGGGCTACACCTTCTGAGCGCCTGCCAGGGCCCGGCGGCTCGGCGGCCTGGCGGGACGGCCGGGCCGGGAGGCTCGAGGGCTCAGGGGCAGGCGGCAATCACCTGGGCCACGGCCGCCGTGAGGCGCTTGCCGTAGGGCACGTGCAGGAACTCGTTGGGGCCGTGGGCGTTGCTCTTGGGGCCGAGCACGCCGCACACCATCATCTGCGCCTGCGGGAAACCCTGCTGCAGCAGGCTCATGAGCGGGATCGTGCCGCCCTGGCCGATGTAGCCCACGGGCGCGCCGAAGTGGGCCCGCGAGGCGCCGTCCAGGGCGCCCTCCAGCCAGGGCGCGAGCTCGGGCGCGTTCCAGCCCGTGGCGCCAAGCGCGCCGGCGCGGCCATCGGGATGGAAGGTGACCCTGGCGTTGTAGGGCGCGTTATCCTCCAGCAGCTCCTTGAGCTGCTGGCTCGCCAGGTGCGCATCCACCAGTGGCGGCGTGCGCAGGCTCAGCTTGAAGGCGGTGTAGGGGCGCAGCACGTTGCCGGCGTTGCCGAGCTCGGGCAGGCCCTCGGCACCCGTGACGCTCAGCGTCGGGCGCCAGGTGCGATTGAGCAGCGCCTGCACCGGATCGGTGGTGGTGGGAAGCGCGAACGCACCATCGGCCCCGCAGGCCCACGGAAAACGCTTCCACACCTCGTCGCCCAGGATGACAGCGGTGGCGCGGGCCTGCTCGAGGCGCGAGGTGGGCACCTCGCAGTGGAAGACCTCGGGCAGGAGCCGGCCGGTGGCGCTGTCTTCCAATCGGTCGAGCACGTGGCGCAGGATGCGAAAGCTCGAGGGCACCAGGCCGCTGGAGTCGCCCGAGTGCACGCCCTCGGTGAGGATCTCGACCTTGAGCACGCCGCTGACCATGCCGCGCAGGCTGGTGGTGAGCCAGAGCTGGTCGTAGTTGCCCGCGCCGGAGTCCAGGCACACGACCAGGCTCACGTTGCCCAGCCGCGGGCGCAGCGCCTCGAGGTAGGCGGGCAGGTCGTGCGAGCCGCTCTCCTCGCAGCTCTCGATGATGCCCACCACGCGCGGGCGCGGGGTGCCCTGGGCGTCGAGCGCGCGCACCGCACTCACCGCCGCGTACACCGCGTAGCCGTCGTCGGCCCCGCCGCGGCCGTAGAGCTTGCCGTCCTCGTACTTGGGCGTCCAGGGGCCGAGGTCGCGGCGCCAGCCGCTGAACTCGGGCTGCTTGTCCAGGTGCCCGTACATCAGCACCGTATCGGTGGAGCCGGGCCGGGTGGCCGGGATCTCGAAGAAGACGAGCGGCGTGCGGCCCTCCAGGCGCACGACCTCCAGGCGCAGCCCGGGCACCTTGCAGCCTTCCACCCAAGCCGCCGCGTCGCGCACCACGCGGTCGAGGTAGCCGTGGCTGG
>JBJTVI010000332.1:0-2159 GCA_046081145.1 Rubrivivax sp. | reverse complement strand
CGCATGAACACCTCGCGCACGGCCGGGTTGCCCAGCAGGAAGGGCCCGAAGGTCTCGGGGAACACGTCCCGCGGGCCCACTGCGTACCAGACCTCGCCCGAGAGCTCGTCTTCCTCGTCGCGCGGCGGGGGCACGCGGCGGAACTGGCAGTCGGTGACGTACTCGATCTCGTCGTAGTCGTAGAACACCACCTTGCCGTGGCGCGTCACGCCGAAGTTCTTCCACAGCATGTCGCCGGGGAAGATGTTGGCCGCCACCAGGTCCTTGATGGCGTTGCCGTACTCCACCACCGCACGGGCCATCTGGTCGGCATCGCCGGATTGCGCCGCATCCTGCAGGTGGATGTTCAGCGGAATCATGCGGCGCTCGATGTAGAGGTGCCGGATCACGAGCCGTTCGCCGTCCTCCTCCACCATGCTGGGGCAGAAGTGGCGCAGTTCCGCCAGCAGCTCCTCGTCGAAGCGCTGGCGCGGAAAGGCCACGTTGCTGTACTCGAGCGTGTCGGCCATGCGGCCCACGCGGTCGTGCTGCTTGACGAGCAGGTACTTGCCCTGGATCTGCTCGCGCGAGGTGTCCTTCTGCGGCGGGTAGAAGTCCTTGATCACCTTGAACACGTAGGGAAAGGACGGCAGGTCGAAGACCAGCATCACCATGCCCTTGATGCCCGGGGCGATGCGAAAGCGGTCGCTGGAGAGCCGCAGGTGCGCGAGGAAATCGCGGTAGAAAAGGTTCTTGCCGTGCTTTTGCAGGCCCAGGGCGCTGTAGAGCTCGGCGCGCGGCTTGCGCGGCATCAGCCCGCGCAGGAACTGCACCGTGGCGCTGGGCACCTCCATGTCCACCATGAAGTAGGCCCGCGCGAAGCTGAAGACCATCAGGAGCTCGTCTTCACTCAGCAGCGCCGCGTCGATCACGAGCTGGCCACGCCCGTTGTGCAGGATCGGCAGGCACATGGGCAGCTCGGTGTAGCCGTTGATCACCTTGCCCACCAGGTACGCGCCCTTGTTGCGGAAAAAGAGCGAGGACAGCACCTGGATCTGGAAGTTGGTGCGCAGCTTCCACTGCGCCAGCGGCAAGCCGAGCGCGCGCTGCATCGCCTCGACCACCGCCTCGATGTCGCGCGGCAGGTCCTCGAAGGGGCACTCGAGCTGGAAGTTGTCCACCACCCGCACGAGCGTCTCGTGCAGCGTCTCGCGCGTGGGGTAGTAGGCGCGGTAGGTGGCCACCGCGGCGGGCTCGTCGTTCTCGATGTACTCGGTGCTCACCGCCGGACGCACGAAGATGAATTCGTTGCGGAAGTAGCTGCGGTGCAGCAGCTTGGAGGTGACGGAGTTGAAGAAGGTCTCGGCCAGCTCGGGCTTGCAGTGGTTGGTCAGCAGCCCGATGTAGTGCAGCTTGGCCTGCTGCCAGGTGTCGGCCGGCAGCTTAGCCGCGTCGAACTCGGTGCGCAGCCTCGCCACCGCCTCGTTCACGCGCTTGTCGTAGAACTCGATGCGCTCGCGCTGCGCGCGCTGCTGGCCATGCCAGTCGGCCCGCTCGAAGCGCGCCTTGGCCCCGGCGCTCGCCTCGCGAAAGAGCCGGTAATGGCGGTCGAAGCCCTCGAGCATCGTGCGCGCAATCGCAAAGGCACGGCTGTCGGTGAGTTGGTGGGGGAACATCGGCACGGCCCGCGCTGGCTCAGTCGGTGGCAGTCCTCGGGTAGCGCTTGAAGGCCGTCGAAAACACCGGCACCACCTCCTCGGGACGGGTCATCGTCACCTCCAGGTCCTTCAGCAGCCCGTCACGCAGGCCGTAGATCCAGCCGTGCACGGCCACCTCCTGGCCGCGTGCCCACGCATGCTGGATCACGGTGGACATCGCCACGTTGCCCACCTGCTCGATCACGTTCATCTCGCACAGCACATCCTACTGAGCCTGCGGCGCGAGGTGGTCCAGCCGCTTGCGGTGGCGCAAGCGCACGTCGTGCGCGTGGCGCAGCCAGTTGTCGGCCAGCCCGATGCGCAGGCCCCGCATGGCCGCGCGCACCCCCGAGCAGCCGTAGTGGCCCACGACCATGATGTCGCGCACCTGGAGGTGCTCCACCGCGAACTGGATCGTCGACAGCGCGTTGAGGTCGGAGTGCACCACCACGTTGGCCACGTTGCGGTGCACGAAGACCTCGC
>JBJTVI010000331.1:0-3374 GCA_046081145.1 Rubrivivax sp. | reverse complement strand
TTGAAGCGGGCCTGCACGAACAGCCGCTCCACCTCGACAGCGGGGTCCGCCTCCACCAGCGCATGCCGCTGCCCCAAGCCAAGCTGAACAAAGCCCACCAGGTGCCCCTCACGCTCGGCCAGAACAAAGCGCTTGCAAGGGCTCGCCAACAAGGCAGCGATTGCTTCAGTGGAAAAGTGGGCTCGCACCTCTCGCGCCAGAAGGGGGCGTATTCCATTCGTGGCATAGGTGTCCAGAGACACCTGCGTACCCAGCACGCCGATGATCAGCGCATCGTCAGGCTTGCCTTGTCTAAGGAGCAACGGCGGGTCCTGCATGCTGTGATGCTGCCACAAGCTACAGGGCTCATTCCCACGGCCTCTCCTGCGCTCGCTGACACACGGCTCGTGCACCATGGCGCCGAGGGCATGAAACCGCTCGAGTTCCGATGCTTCGAGCTCGACAACTCGGTGTCCATCGACATGCGGCCGCAAGCCCTGCAGCAGGCGCTTGCCTCTGACGATGTTCCCTTGCATTTTGTCCAGCACGATCGGTATGCTGGCTGAACACGCCGCTCAACCCTGCGTGCAACAGCATTCATCGCCCGCTGCTTTGCGCTGAACCCATCTTCTTCAGGCTGCACATCAACATGTCCACGTTCGAGTTCTCTTTCGACAAGTCCAGACTTGACGTGGAGGCGATACATGCCTTCCTGGCGAGCACCTACTGGTCGCCCGGCATCCCACGCGACATCCTGCAGCGGGCGATCGACAACTCTCTTTGCATCGGCGGCTACGTGGATGGCCAGCAGGTTGCCTTTGCGCGCATGGTCACGGATCGCGCGACCTTTGCGTACCTGGCCGATGTCTACGTGCTTCCTTCCCACAGAGGCAGGGGGCTTTCGCGTCGTCTGCTCGAGGCGCTCGGGTCTCATCCGGATGTGCAGGGTCTCAGGCGGATGCTCCTGGTCACCCGTGACGCCCATGGTCTCTACGCCAAGTTGGGTTTCAAGCCTCTGGCCGCACCGGATCGATTCATGGAGCGTCACAACCCGAGCGCCTACGGGAGCCCGGGTGCCGCCTGACACTCCGCCCCACTGGAGGTGCAACAGCGTTCGTCGCCCGGGGTCAACGGCCGAGCGCGCAAGCTCTACGAGTCGCTGGGGTTGCGAGTTCTCTCGGGGCTGCCTGAGCGCTTCGTCAGAGATCTCGGGCGCCTTCTGGAGGCCTGAGCTTTCGCGCAAACGGCCGCACGAGTGGCGGCGCGATCGGCAACTACGGGGGGCAAAGTGACGCTTCAGTGGATCATCGGCTCCGAGGCCTCCACCCAGGACCTGGACGCGATCTCGCAAGCCGTCATCTCGCACGGCCGCTCACAGGCGATCGGGGGCGACGCCCGGCCCATCGCCTGCCTGGTGCGAGACGGTGAGGAACTGATCGCGGGCGGATCAGGGCGCACCGAGTACACCCGGCTGTTCGTCAACTACCTGTGGGTGGCCGAAGACCGCAGAAGGCAGGGGCTTGCGCGACGCATCCTGCAAGAGCTCGAATCGGAGGCGGCGCGCCGGGGTTGCCGTGACGCAATCATCGAGACCCTGGATGACGACGTCGCGGCCCTGTACGCCAGGCTCGGCTACCGCACGGTTGCCCACCTGCCGCGCTACGTCGGGCCCTTCAACCGGCACATCCTGCTCAAGGTCGGGCTGACGCCCGATTGCGCCTGAATCGAGCCTCGTCGACGAGGCCAGCTGATTCGCCTCAACCCGGCCTGGCCGCCAGCAGCGCCTCGAGCTCGTCCATCAGCCGCTCCATGTGGCGCGCGAGCGCCTGGTAGGGCAGCGGGCTGTCCATGTCCAGGCCAGCCTCGCGCAGCAGCGGCACGGGGTGGCGCGAGCCGCCGGCGCGCAGCACGCCCAGATACGTCTCGCGCGCGGCAGCCGAGCCCGTGAGCAGCTGCTGCGTGAAGTGCGTGGCCGCGGCCATGCTCGTGGCGTACTGGTAGACGTAGAAGGGCCGGTGGAAGTGCGGGATGAAGGCCCACTCGGTGCACACCACGGGGTCGATGCGCATCACGCCCGACTCGGCCCCGTGGTACTTGCGCAGCAAGTCGCAGTACAGGCGCGTCATGCGCGTGCCCGAGAGCGCTTCGCCACGCTGCACGGCGTCGTGGGTGGCGAGCTCGCACTCGGCGAACATCGCCTGGCGGAAGAACGCGCCGCGGATGCGCTCGATGGCCTCGCCGAGGTAGAAGATGCGCTCCTCGCGGGTCTTGGCCGTCTTCTGCACATGGTCGGCCAGCAGAAGCTCGTGCGTAAAGGCGGCGATCTCGGCGATGAACAGGGGGTAGCCCGCTGTCTCGAAGGGCTGCGCGCCGTTGGCCAGCAGCGTGTGCATGCCGTGGCCCCACTCGTGGGTGTAGGTGCTGACGCTGTCGAAGGTGTCCTGGTGGTTCAGGAAGATGAGCGGCACCTGCCCGTACACGCCGCTTTGGTAGGCGCCCGAGCTCTTGCCCGGCGCCGGGTACACGTGCATCGTGCGCGCGCCCAGCGCCTGGCGCAGCTGCTGCTGGTAGGCCGCGCCCAGCGGCGCCACGGAGGCCAGCGTGAGTTCGGCTGCATCCTCGGGGCTGTAGCGGCGCGGCGCGGCGACGATGTCCGGGTAGACATCGTGGTAGGCGAGGTCGGGGAGCTTGAGCAGTCGCTGGCGCAGCTTGAAGTAGCGGTGCAGCGTGGGCAGCGCCTGGTTCGTCTCGGCCACCAGCGTGCGGTACACGCTCTCGGGGATGGCGTCGGCGGCCAGGCTCGCGGCCACGGCACTGGGGTGCTGGCGCAGGCGCGCGTTGGCCACGCCCACTTCCACGCGCTGCCCCAGCGCCGCGCCCAGGCTGCCCTGGAAGCGCGCGTAGGTCTTGAAGAAGGCGTCGAAGGCCTGCTGGCGCACGGCGCGGTCGGGGTGGGCGCGCAGGCGCTGGTAGCCGATGTTGTCCACCTTCACGGGCTGGCCGTCGACGGTGATGGTGGGCCACTCGATGTCGGTGGTGACCAGCAGCGTGCGGATCTGCGTCGTCGCGCCCATGGTCGGCGCCATCGCGGCCAGCGCCGTCTCGGCCTCGGGCGTGAGCTGGTGGCGGGCCAGACGCTGCACCTCCTGGAGCCGGACGCGGTGCCGGGCCAGGCCCGGCTCGGCGCGCAGGAAGGCCTCGACGCGCTCGGGCCCGAGCGCGCGCAGCGCGCCGTCCACCCAGGCGGTGGCGCTGCCGATCTGGCCCCACAGCGCGCGCGCCTGGCCGCTGCGCTCCTGGTTGCGCGCGCTGCGGTTATCGGTGCTGGCCAGGGCGCTGGCGTAGGTCCACAGCCGGCGCAGGCGCTGGTTGACGGCCGACAGGCGGTCGAGCGC
>JBJTVI010000330.1:0-2993 GCA_046081145.1 Rubrivivax sp. | reverse complement strand
CGGCAGCGAGGACGCCGCGGCGCCGGCCGAGCGGCCGGCGGTGTTCGTGATCCCCGGCATCCTGGGCAGCCACCTGAAGGACGGCGACACGCGCATCTGGCTGAGCCTGCGGCTGGTGGCCGGCCTGGAGCGCCTGGCCTGGGAACCCGGCAGCGAGCGCGTGCAGCCCGACGGCGCCATCGGCATGGTCTACGACGACCTGATGGACCACCTGGCGGCCACGCACGAGGTCATCGAGTTCGCGTTCGACTGGCGCCGCCCCCTCGAGGACGAGGCGCGCCGGCTGGCCGCCGCGCTCGAGGCCGAGCTCGACCGCCGCAGCGCCAGCGGGCAGCCGGTGCGCATCCTCGCCCACAGCATGGGCGGCCTGCTGGCGTGCACGGTGCAGCTGGAAGCGCCCCGCACCTGGGAGCGACTGCTCAAGCGCGAGGGCGCGCGCGTGCTGATGCTGGGCACGCCCAACGGCGGCTCTTGGTCGCCGATGCAGGTGCTGTCGGGCGACGACACCTTCGGCAACGCGCTGGCGGCGCTGGGCAGCCCGCTGCGCGACCGCCGCGCGCGGCAGCTGATGGCCGAGATGCCGGGCTTCATCCAGCTGCAGGCCGACCTGCTCGACCCGCGGCCGGGCCTGGCGCGCAGCGACACCTGGCGTGAGCTGGCGGACAAGGACCTGGCGCAGGTGCAGGAAGCTAACTTGCATGATCCCAGGTCGGGTCACCCTGGATGATGGAAGACACTGGGGTGTGCGGGGCAGCACGGGTAGAGGTCGATCAATTCTTTGATGGCACTGAACCGCGATCGCTAACTTGACCCGCTGCCGACCACTCGTACCCAGGATTGCCTGCGGGCGATATCCAGCACCTATTGGTTCTGGTTGCGCCTGACAGCCCACATTAAACAGAGCCACCGGGCTTGCCCGGCAGGCCGTTGGTCGGCGGCACCAATGCTTGCCCGCACGCTTGTGTTTGTTGTTCAAGCTGCAGGAGAGCCGCGATGGATTTGATCCCGATGCATAAGCGCGTCATCGCGCTGGACGTTCATCAAGCCAAGATCACCGCGTGTGCCGTCGTCGAGCACGACGACGGCCGTGTGGAGGTCATCAAGCGCGACTTCGGCGCCTTCAAACGCGACCGACGCTCGCTGGCCGAGTGGGCGCTGGAGATTGGGCCCGAGGTGGTGGTGATGGAGAGCACGGGCGTGTATTGGAAGAGCCCGTTCGCAGCGCTGGAGGCCGTAGGAATCATTGCGTGGGTTGTCAACGCGCGCCACGTCAAGGCCGTGCCCGGTCGCAAGACCGACATGGCCGACGCACAGTGGCTGGCCACGCTGGCGCGTGCGGGTTTGCTGCGCGCGTCGTTCATCCCGCCGCTGCAGATGCGCCAGCTTCGCCTGGTGGCGCGCCAGCGCCAGAAGTTGGTGGGCATGTGCAGCGCCGAGAAGAACCGACTGCACAAGGTGCTGGTGGACGCGGGCATCCGCATCAACGTGGTGGTGGCCGACATTCACGGCACCAGTGCGCGTGCGATGGTCAAGGCGCTGATCGCAGGTAAGCCCATGCACGAGGTGCTGGATTGCAAGGGCCGAGTGCGCGCCAGCCGCGACGAGCTGTTCGAGGCATTGAGCACCGAGCAGTTCAGCGTCGTGCACCGCTTCGTGGCCCAGGAGATCATGCAGCACATCGAGCAGATCGAGCAGCACGTTGCGCGGCTGGATCAGTACCTGCTCGAAGGCCTGCGGCCCTGGCAGGCGCAGCTCAGGCTGCTGCAAACCATCCCCGGCATCGACGAGCTGGGCGCGGCCATGCTGCTGGTGGAAATCGGCGCAGACATGGACGTCTTCGGCAGTGCCGAGCGGCTTGCAAGCTGGGTGGGCATCTGCCCGGGCAACAACGAGAGCGCGGGCAAACGCAAGACCGGGCGCATCCGCAAGGGCAACGCCTGGGTGAGAAGGCTGCTGTGCGAGTTCGCGCAGGCTGCAGCTCGAACCCGTTGCGCGCTCAGGGCCAAGTTTGACGCGCTCGTCATCCGCAAGGGGCGCAAGAAATCGGTCGTCGCGCTGGCGCACAAGATGCTGCGCATCGTCTTCGCCATGCTGGCCAACGGCACCCACTACCAGGACAAGGAGGTTGACTACGAGGCGCTGAACGTCCAGCGCAACGCCCCGCGCTGGATCAAGATGCTGCGCAAGCACGGCTTCATCGCCACGCCAGTCGCCGCCTGAGACTCGCTTCTACGCCGACCCCGCAGCCCCGGCCAGCTTCAGGCCAGGCTCAGCCATGCCCGCTCGTGGGTGTCTTCCACATTAACCCACGAATAGACCTTTCGTCCCCTTCCATTCCCTTCCATTCCCATCCATTCCCGCTTTGTAGGCAGCGCATCGGCGCTCGATCGCCAGCCACCGAGCAGCAAGCGCCTGGCTCGACCATCAAGCCGCGGCGACCTTGGCGGGTGTGGGGCCAAGGCCTCGCCCCGGGTCTGACCCCAGCTGCGCCGACAGCCCCTGCGCGCAGCGCAGCAATTCGCGCGCTGCCGCCCCCTGCGGCCGCACGTCGAAGCCCGCCGTCGCGCCGATGGCCGTGAGCGCCAGCACCAGCTGCCCGCTGCCGTCGAACACCGGTGCGGCCAGGCCGCTCACACCCACCACGGCCTTGTCGATGACGTGGCTGATGCCGGCGACACGGATGGCGTCGAGCTCGGCCTCGAAGGCGGAGTCGATGCCCGACCGCCCGCCCTCGGCGCGCAGCGCGGCGCGCACCACCGGCCGCGGCAGGTGGGCCGCGAACAGGCGGCCGCTGGCCGTGCCGCGCAGGCTCATCACCGCGCCGTGGCGCATGGTCACGTGCACGGGGCTGGGCGCCTCCTCGGTGCGCACCACGGTGGCCCCGCGCTCGCCCCACACGGTGATGCCCACCGTCTGGCCCAACTCGTGCGCCAGCGCCGGCAGCTGCTCGGTGGCCAGGCGCAAGGGGTCCACCTGCTGCAGGCTGATCAGGC